>DATAOM010000482.1:0-16720 GCA_036265775.1 Ktedonobacterales bacterium
CACGCCTGTGGAACGAGAAGTATCAGGAGTATCTGGGCGTCACGCCGCCGACGGATTCGGATGGCGTGTTGCAGGATATCCACTGGAGCCACGGTGGCTTCGGCTACTTCCCGACCTATACGCTCGGCAACCTTTACGCCGCGCAGATCTACGCCGCGCTACGCCGCGACTTCCCCGACTTCGACGAGCGGCTGGCCAAGGGCGACCGCCTCTTCGCGTTGGAGTGGCTGCGCGCGCGCATGTATCGCGTCGGCGCGATCTACGAGCCAGAGGAACTAATCGAGCGGGTGACGGGAGAGAAACCGAACCCCGACTACTTCGAGCGCTACCTCAACGAGAAGTTCGCTCGCGTATACGACCTGCCGCCTGCGTAGGGACATATCTCCTGTCAGCGGGCGTCTCACCTTCGTGCTCAAAACACCATTCGTGCTCAATGTCTCGGATGAGCACGAATGCGCGGATGAGCACGAAAGGCGCGCCGGCGAACTTTTGGATTTCCTGAGGACCATGGAAGGAGAACGGTCCGATGAGCGCAGGATTGGCCGATTTCTTCCGCTATAACCTCTGGGCGAACCAGACGCTACTCGACTTCTGCGAGCCGCTGACCGACACCCAACTGAACATGACCACTGTCGGGGTGTATGGCAGCGTACGCGCGATTCTGATGCACCTGTTCAGTTCCGAAGAGAGCTATGCGGGGCGTGTTGGTGGCCAGGCGCCGGGACCGCGCCTGATGGAGAGCGACGCCTTCCCTGGCTTCGGCGAATTGCGTCGCCGGGCTGAACAATCGGGGCAGGCGCTCATCGCCTTCGCCGAGAAGGCGACCGAGGCGGACCTGACACACATCCTGCATCTGGATGATGGAACCTATGACGCGCCGGTCTACATCGTGCTGATTCAGGCGATTAACCATGGCATCGATCACCGCTCGCAGATCGCCACGGTGCTGAGCCAGCAAGGCATCGAGCTACCCGATCTTGCGGCCTGGGGCTACAACGACGCCGTCGTGACGCCCCAGAACGTGGAGTAGGGGCCGCCAACGGCATTCGTGTTCACGTGTGCATTCGTGATCATGTGAGAGATTGAGCACGAATGGTGTTTTGATCACGAATGCAGGAACGCAAAGGAACTCAAGCGACGCAAAGGTTGGCTGGCGCCTTACAGCGGGCGGCGGCACTCTGGGTTGGCGCAGACCGTGCGCAGGCGGCTGAGGTCAAGGGGATCGTGGTCTTTGAGCGCGGTAGGGTCAATCGTGCGTTTGCGCGCTGTCTCGTAGAAGGTCTTGAGATCAATCTGCTCGCCGGTCTCGGCGTCGAGCACGATGAAGCTGCGCGAGCCGCAAACACAGGTAACAGTCATTCCAGTGGCCATGTGCCGTATCTCCTTGGCGAAGAGGACGTCAGATCGCCGGGCGTCCGCTCTTCTCTCGCCCAGTCTGCCCTACGCTGACCGGTTGTGTCCAGCGCGATGGGCCACCTTGGGGAGTAGGACCACTGGCGACCAAACAGGGGACGATTAGGCCATCGGCGGATTCTGTAGCTGCGCTTGTGTACGATTTGTGCATATACTTGACTGGGCGGACCAGCAGGAATTGGCTGCGCTCGATATACGTATGATCTGCCAGGATCGCAGATAGCCAGAGTGACATTGGGAAGGCGGCGCGTGTGGCAGGGGTGGACGCCTGGGGGAACTCCGGCGCGCGGCAGATGGAGGCTCCACAGACGATCCTCGTGATCGAGGATGACCAGCGTGTCGGTGACATGCTGCTGGCGACGTTGCAGCTCGAAGGCTACAGCGCTAGCCGCGCCTGGACCGGCGAGGAAGGGCTGCTCACCGCGCAGCGCGATGTGCCTGGTCTCATGATCGCGGACCTCACCTTGCCTGGCATTGATGGGTTCGCCGTTGTGGAGCAACTGCGCGCCGACCTCAAGACCGCTCACATCCCCATCATTATGCTCAGCGCCAGTCACGAAACGCAGCATAAGGTGCGCGCCTTCGCGTGCGGCGTGGACGACTATCTTACCAAGCCCTTCAGCATCGAGGAGCTTCTTGCTCGTATTCGCGCGCGCATGCATCCCCGCGAGAGCTACCTCTCACCCCTCACCGGCCTTCCCGCTGGCAAGCGCATCGAGCAGGCGATCACGCAGCAACTGGAATCGGGCGGGCAATGGGCGTTGATCTACTTCGATCTGGACAATTTCAAGGCGTATAATGATACATACGGGTTTGTGCAAGGCAACTACCTGATCGAACTGATGGCGCAGATCGCCGCCGATTGCCTGCGTGAGGAGGGCGCGCCCAACGACTTCCTCGGCCATATCGGCGGTGATGACTTCCTGATCGTGACGACGCCGGACCGTGTCGCCCCGCTGTGTGAGGGCATCATGCGGCGGTGGGACGTCGAGAGCCGGGTGTTCTACGCCGAGCCTGACCTCGCGCGCGGGACGCTGGAGGCGCTCGACCGGCAGGGGCGGCCACAGAGCTTCCCGCTGGTATGCGTCTCGCTTGGCGTTGTGACGAATCAACGGCGACCAATCGCGACCATCGAGGAGATCAGTCAGACGGCGGCGGAGGTCAAGGCGAAGGCAAAATCCTCGTCTGGCAGTGGCTACTACGTCGATCAGCGGACCACGGCGCGCACGGGCCAGATCGATTCAGATGACGACGGCTTCACGGCTCCCGCGACTGGCGCGCTCTAAACCGACAGTGCTCCACACCCATTCACCGCAAATTCCAGATAACGGGACAGCAAGGACTTCTCATGTCAGATACATCTGAGGCGGCGAATGCCGAGATCGAGACCGAGGACGTCGCCGATACCGACCTGGCGCGGCTCTCCGCGATCGAGATCGGCGAGCGCGAGCTAACGCTGACAGACGAGCAGCGCAAGGCTATGCGCGACAACGCGCGGCGTGTCCTGCGCGAGAGCGGCGTCGCCGAGATCCTCCAGACGCTCAACAAACACGCGCTCCAGGGACGCGGGCGTTTCGAGGAATACGATTCAGGCGTCTTATTCAAGTGGGGCGAGAAGTACACCACGCGCCACATCTGGGTGGATGTGGCTGGCGACCAGTTACGCTTCCGCCTCAAACCGCACATCCGCTGTAAAGCGCCTATTCCGCAGTGCGACGGCGAGTACCATAGCTTCACTGCCGCGACCTGGCGCATTCCAAACGCGGTGCTGCGCGAGGTGGACGCCAACTACAAGCGCCCCGTCGCCGAAAGCTCCGATGACTGAGCAGGGACAGCGCATACCGTGAATTGAACGCTCGACTACTCGATCGAATCATCAGGCTGGATCACTGGGATCACAAGGAGTCGCCGCGATGTCACAGACCACTGCGCCTGCCGAGACCGCTTCCTCGCCAGAAACGACTGAGTCGCCTTCCTCATCCGCCCGCAGGCAGCTTACGCCGGAGGACCTTTACGCGCTGCGCCTCGTCGAGGACCCGCGCCTCTCCCCAGACGGCGCGACCGTCGTCTATGTCCTGCAGGAGATGGACCGCGCCAGCTATGAGTATCGCCACTCGCTCTGGCTGATCGCCACGGACGCAAAGACGCCCGCACGCCGTTTCACCGCTGGCCCCAACGATAGCCATGCGCGCTGGTCGCCGGATGGCAAGACCATCGCGTTCCTGCGCGCGCCGGGTACTGGAGTCAAGCCGAAAAACGCAGCGGAGCGCGAGCGCGGCGTCGGGCGAGCGCAGATCTGGGTGATTCCGGTGGATGGCGGCGAGGCGCGCCAATTGACCTGGTTGCGCTATGGCGCAGGCGAGCCGGTCTGGTCGCCGGATGGCAAGGCCATCGCTTTCAGCGCGCAGACGGGCCAGCCCGACGATCCAGAGGTGGACGACGCGGCGCTGGAGGGACGCGACCTGCCGCGCGTGCGCACGATTGATCGGCTCGCGCACAAGCTGGATAGCGTCGGCTATACCTACGAGTTGCGCTCGCATCTCTTCGTCGTCGCGGCGGACGAGGAGCATCCGCGACCACGGCAGCTCACCGAGGGCGATTGGGACGATGGCTCGCCCGCATGGTCGCCCGATGGCGCGCGCATCGCCTTTACTTCCGATCGCAGCGAGCAACGCTGGCGCTGGCCCGCCGCTTCCGTCTGGGCGCTCGACCTCGCCACTGAAGCGCTGACCCGCCTCTCGGATGAAGCGTACGGCGCGTCCTCGCCCTCCTGGTCGCCCGATGGGCGCGAGATCGCATTTCTCGTTAGCCCGCGCAGGCATGGCGTGGGCCATACTGACCTCTGTGTCGCGCCCGCCGATCCCGCCGAGGGCAAATTGCGTCTGCTGACGCAGGATTTCGTTCCCAGTTGTTCAGACACGTGCATTGACGATCTGCGCGGGTCACATGGCGCGCCGCAACTGGTCTGGTCCGCCGACGGGCAGGAGATCTTCTTCCTCGCCTCGATGCGCGGCACCACGCACGTCTATGCCGCCCGTGTCAGTGGTGACTGGCTGCCACGCCGTGTGACGGATGGCCCCCGCCGCGTCTACGCCTTCTCGCTCAACCACGCGACGACGACGCTCGCGCTCGGCGTGAGCGATCCCGCCGATCCCGGCGATCTGTATGCGCAGCCTGTCGTTCGCAAGGAAAGCGCTCTAAGCGAGGTCGAGCCGCTCCGGCTGACTCGCCTCAACGAGGCGCTGCTCGCTGAAGTCGCGCTTGGATCGGTCGAAGAGTTCGCCTTCCGTGGCGCCGACGACTGGGAGTTGCAGGGCTGGATCATGCGCCCATCCATGCCTGTATCCGCCGGTCAGAACGGCGCGACGCCGCATGCCGTCCCGACGATTCTGGAGATTCACGGTGGGCCCGCCGCGATGTACGGCTACAGCTTCTTCATGGAGTTTCAGTTGCTGGCCGCGCAGGGTTACGCCGTCGTCTACATGAATCCGCGTGGCAGTACGGGCTACGGACGCATCTTCTCCGGCGCGGTCATCAACGACTGGGGCGGCAAGGATTATGAAGACCTGCTCTTGGGGCTGGACGCGGCGCTGGCGCGCAGTGTGCCGGGTGCGCGACTCGACGGCGCGCGGCTTGGTGTCGCGGGCGGGAGCTACGGCGGCTTCATGACCAACTGGGCCGTCGGTCATAGCGACCGCTTCAAGGCTGCCGTCACGATGCGCAGCGTCGTCAACATCGCGCCGTTCTTCGGGACGAGCGATATTGGCTGGTGGTTTGAGGACGAGATCGGCGTCATTCCCTGGCGCGACCCCGAACGCGCGCGCCACTTCTCGCCGCTGACCTACGTCGAGAACATCCACACGCCGCTGCTGATCCTGCACAGCGACCAGGACCTGCGCTGCCCGGTCAGCGAGGGAGAGCAGCTCTTCACCGCGCTGAAGTATCTGGGGCGCGAGACGAAGTTCATGCGCTTTGAAGGGCAGTCGCACGAGCTATCGCGCGCCGGGCATCCGCGCTCGCGTGTCATCCGTCTGCGCGCCATCCTCGACTGGTTCCAACGCTACTTGCCAGCCAATTCGCCGAATGAGGGATAAACCTGTTCTGCTCAGCAGGTGGCGCTGAACGGAATACTGAGGGTGGTCTTACCTTCCGTGATGGTGATCGTTCCGGTGGTAGCTTTGGCGGAGGTCAGATGCGCCTGCAGCGTCACACTCTGCCCGGCGGGAATCGTCCCCTGCGCTGGCGTGATGGCGACTGTCGTTGGAACCTTCGCCTGCCAGGTGACGGGCGCGGCGCTCTGGTTCTTCAACGTCAGCGCCGCCGTTTTCCTCGTGGAGCACAGCAGAATGAGCGAGGTTGGGTTGGCGACCACCGCTGGTGGAGGCGTCGCGGTCGGCGTCTTCTTCGCTCCGGCAAGAATCGGGGAGCGCACAACCAGGAACGCGACCAGCGCGCCGACGAGTAAGGCTCCCGCCACGCCCAACACCCAGCGGTTACGCAGCAGCGCCGGGCCTTTCGGGATATCGAGTTGTATCCACAGCCCACCAGTCTTGCCAGATTTGTTGGGGCGTAATGACGCGCCAGCGCCGCCCGCTGGCGCGTAGTCACGTAGCAATCCCCGCGATTGGTTCTCTGACGCACTAAACAGCTCGTCGCTCGCTGGGGAGGCGCCGAAAGTCAAAAATCCGCTCCCGGCTGCGCTGTCTAACGGCGCAGGGGCTGCCCATTCATTTGGAGAGATCGGCGCCATGAAGGGTCCCAGGGCATCGAGTGTCTCCAGCAGGATGGCGACACGGTCCAGCGGCGCGCCGATGCGCGCATTGCTGAAGGCGCGTTCGAGCTGGCTTTTTCCGCTCCCGCCACTCATGCGGAGCCGTTGCGCCGTCACGCGGAGGGCGTGCATCACATCGTAGAGGATGCGCGCCTCATCCTGGAACGCCGCCAGATCAGCGCCGCCGCCGCGCAGCCACGCTGGGCCACGCTCGGAGGCGAACTGCGAGAGGCGTGTGATTAGCTCGTCGATGGTGATGAGCGGGAAGATATCACCTAGCGCAGCCAGGTCCGCCTCGTCCGAGCGCCAGAGCTTCCCCGGCAGGCCGCCTTGCTCGATGGCGTCGCCCAAACGGATGACTGCGCCCTGCAATTCTTCGAGATACCCCACCGCTGACCGCATTACGGCGGGCGTGTCGCGCAGCGCCGCATACTCGCCAGAGAGGCGCTCGTCCAGATCGGTCATGTCATCGTTCATTGTTCCTGCCCTCGGCGTCACTATACCGTGTCGCGCGCTGGGAAGGAAGTAGCGGACCCCGTCGGCCTATCCGCAGCCGTTGCTGACTCAGGGCGTGACCGGCGCGGGTTCGTCCACAACCACCTCGACCTGCCACCACTCGTTGACCCACAGACCTGCGACGCGCACAGGCAATCCCCACGAGCGCACGACTGCGGCGGCGGCGCGAATCTGTTCCTTGTGCTCGTCATCGGGGACCTTATTCGCTGCGCAATCATAGTGTCCCGCGACGACGACGGCGCCGCTCTTATGCGCGTTGACCGAGACCTCAACGGCCTCGCGGACGTGATCCACCTTGCTGTGTGGACCGCTGCTCAGGAGCTTGTCGGGCCCGGGCGTCGTGATCGTATCCACAAAGCTGGCCTGGCAGTGAATCTTGATCCAGTCTGAGACCGGACCCTGCGCGCGCCCATCAATACAGTTCACGACGGTCGCAAAGGTTCCAGTACCCATCTGCGCATCCTCCAGCGGCGGCGCGGCGCCGTTACGAATGTTAGTCGCGCCTGCGCCAGGAATGATCGGCGTGAGCGACGAATGTATCGGCGGCGCCCCAGTTAGGCGCGCCTCCTCGCGTGGCGAGCGTATGCGCCAGATCACCATGAAGGCGGCGACCAGCGCCAGCGCCAGACCGCCGCCCCAGGCTGCCGTGACCAGCGTATCCGGGCTTGTCAGGACGCTCCAGTCCATGCCCCGTCCTTCTATGCTCGCCGCAGACACGCCACTCCCGCCCACATGGTACCGCACACGGTCAAATTGGACGCGCTGACGGCCTCGATCTGAACCTTTAGTCCTCGCCAAGCCGCAGTGTCCGCCCAAGACCGACGGTCGCCGCCACGCGCGCTGCCAGCAGCAGTGAGAGGAGGAACGCCACCGCGAGCGCGCCATAAAAGAGCATCGCGCCAGGCGTGTTGAAGACGAAGAGGTAGGCGGGAATATTCGCCTGGTCAGGATTGGTGATCGAGCTGCTGAACTGGAGGTAGGGCAGCGTCGCGGAGGACAGCGCCAGACCGAGCGCCGTCCCGCCAAGCAGGCCGAAGCAGTAGACAATTGTCTGCTCGCTCAACAACATGCGCACGAGCTGCCCGCCGCTCATGCCGAGTGTGCGCAGAATGGCGAACTGCTGCGTCCGCTGTCGCGCTGTCAGCGCCGATTGCGCGATGGCGCCGAGAATGGCCAGCGCCGCGGCAGTCAGCGCGCCAATCAGCAGTAGCCCCGTCATCCCCGCTGTCAGCGGGTCCTGCTGGTACTGGGTCTGCAGCGCGCGCCGTGACGTGACGGAGGTGACCGCGAGCGCCGCGTCGCCGAGCGCCTTCGTTCGCGCCGCCGCCGCGTTGGTGTCCGCTGTCGTGCGCAGCCAGTATTCGTTTGGTTGCTGGCCTGAGCCTCCGCCAATAGCAGGGGTAACTATGGCGGTAAAGAAGTCGTTGATGGGGACGATCATGTAGCCGTCGGGGAAGGTATCGTACACGGTCGGAAACTGCGTGACAATCGCGCCAACGACGAAATTGAGTGGCGCGGGGCACTCGGTCGGAGTGCGCTGAAAGCGGTCGCCTGGGCGCAGATGATAAGTATTGGCAAAGGTGGAGTCGACGAGCGTCCAGATCGGATGATCGGAATCGCCAGCGCTTTTCCCCTGGGAGTGCGCCGCCATCTCCCGCATCAGCGCATCCAGTGGCTGCGTGGCGTAGTCGTCACGCCAGTTCGATATGCCAGCGAACGTCGCGGGATCGATGGCCAGCGTCCCAACGATGGCGCCTGGATCATCAGCGGAGCCGGCCTGGCTGCGGAAGACAGGCGTCATGCCCTGGACTCCTGGCATAGCGGCGAGGCGCTGATTCATCTTCGCCTCTGGCTGCGCGCCCGTCCCTACGGCGATCAGTTCATCCGCTCCGGCCACATACGCCGCACGATCGGCGACGTTGCGCCCGAGCGACGCCTGATAGTTCAAGGCAAAGAGGCCCACACCGACCGAAAGCGTCAGTAGCAGCGTCAGCCGCCCGAACGCGCTGGATACGCGCGATACCTGCGAGAAGGCCAGCATACCCGTCGCGCCGCGTCCCCACGCCGCCAGTCGCGCGCCGATCGCGGCGCCCAGGGGGAAGAGCCGCAGCGTCAGCAGCGCGCCAGCCAGCAGGAGCAGCGCCGGAGCCGCCAGCAAGAGTGGATCCGGTCCGGTCTGGGCGTCTGTGGTACCAAGCTGTTCGCGGATATTCAGTCCGCCAAACTGGCCCAGTTCCAGATAGCCCAGCGCGCATAACACCGCTAGCGCCACATCCAGGTAGTAGCGCCGCCAGAAGGGAACCTGTCCGCCACGACCCTGCTCGCGCCGGAACGCCAGCACATCCAGCCGCGCGGACCGCAGCGCCGCGATGACCAGTGCGAGGACGCTCAGCAACGCCCCAAGCAGCGCGGGCAGCCAGACCGATTGTGAGGCCACTGCGCGGGCAAGATACTGGCTATTGACCAGTTTGGCCGTCGAGGGAATGAAGGCCGTCACCAGCGTCTGGCTCAGCGCTGCGGCGAGGATCGGCCCAAGCAGCGCCGCAAGGGCCGCCAGCAGGACACCTTGCAGGGTATAGCTCATGAGCAATTGGGTTCCGCTGGCGCCGCGGCTCTTCAGCGTGGCGATCTCAGCGCTCTGTCCCTCGATCAGCAAGCCCGCCATCGCCACGACGAAAAGCAGCGCCAGCCCGACCACCTGCGCCACGATCACGTAGAGTGGCAGGCTCAGGAGGGAGAATTGCCGCTGCAGGTCGCCAAGGATCGCATCCAGCTTGGTCCCAAGGCTAACGGTGAAGACGCCGCTGCTGCCGGGCAGATCGCCGTTGAGATGCGAGCGGAACGCCTTGATCTGTGCGATGGTCGTGTCGATGGTGGAGGCAGTGACCCGCTGCGGATCGGTGAAATAGACGTAGTGCAGCGCCATCCCAAGCGGGCGCTCGTTCGGGGCTTGCGGCGCGAAGGTCAGCGCGGAGACAAACGTCGACTTGGAAAAGACGATGGGATAGACCGGGGGCGGAGGATTCACGGCGTCTGCGATGATGGTGTCGAAAGACCGGCCATTCCAGAACGGGTCGCTCTCGTCCTTCGGATACCACACGCCGACCACTTTGACGACGGTAGACTGATCGTGGCCGCCAAACATCACCAGTTTAATCGTGTCGCCGACATGGACGTTGGGCATCTTGGTGGTGATCAGCGCCTCCGGCGGCTGACCAGCGGGTGTCTCCTGGGGAAGGCGACCGGCGAAGAGTTTCATGTGCGGGCCAGCCTGCGCCAGATCGTAGCCAAAGATCGTCGCCTGGGCGCCTGGTATGAGCAAGGAACCCGAATCCTTGCCGTTGATCTCTGGCATGAGCATCGGCTGCGTTCCGGTGACATAGCTGGTGGAGGTGGGAGCGAAGCTGCTGTAGTAGGTCTGCGCCAGTCCGTCCATGCGCTGGCCGATCGCGCTGGCGTTGTCCTTGGAGACTGCGAACGAGGTGACGAGCGCCTCGGTGTTGATGTCGGTCGAGGACTGCGCGGCGAGGGTATGTTGCAGTTGGACTTCGGAGGAGAGCGCGGTATAGACCGGCGCCGTGCAGATCAGCGTGACGGCGGCGAGCATGCCCAGACTCACCGCGATGAGCAGCGGCCAGGTCCGGCGCACGCCGATCGCGGCCATGCGCAATGAAGCGCGCGACCGACCGCGCGCGATGGCCCAGTCGGGTGGCTCGAAAAGGTCCTCCGCCACCGGCGCGCGCACTTCCGCGTCATCCAGCGTTGTCCTGCGCGCCATGCGCTGTTCCCTCCACGTCAAAGCTCAACGACCGCGCTCTGTCTCCGCAGCTCTCCCAGACCTTATACTCTACGACGCGCGCGACACCAGCGCTTTACCGCTGGGACATATCCGTGCGTCAGGATGACTTCAGAACGACTCAAGACGGCCACGGCTATACAGCATAGCGCATCCTGGCCCAGGCGTCACGCGTTATCGCGAAGAGGATTGAGGCGGTGAATGATCGCGCGAAAACAGCGCCTCAAGCACACGCGAGAGGCGCTGTCTGGAGGCTATCGCACGGTGGGCGTGCCGTCTAGGAATAGGTGACGTTGAACGAGGCGTTGGGAGTCATCGCCGCGTGATCTTGATTGAAGATGGCCCAACGCTGAGTACTCCCGCCGATATAGTACACGCCGATGTTGTGGTTGTTATAGACGCCAGCGCCCGCTCCAGGGTTCCAGTTCTGCGTCACCTGCAGCTTCGCCTCAGGATGGCCATTGATCGCGGCGATGTTGATGAACGTCACGTTGCCGCTGATGTTGTTGGCCATAGCTGTCTGCACGAAGCCGTTGACGCGCGCGATGTTGAAGGTGACGTTGGTCGGCATCGTGGCGATGTCTTCGTTGAAGACGTACCAGGTGTTGCCGCCATGGTAGACCCCGATGGGGTGATTATTGTAGACCTTCGCGCCGGGCGAGTTCCAGTTGGGCGTCACGATCATGATCGTGTTGGGGTTGTCGCTGCCCGTCTCGCAACCAATCTTGGTGTAGTTGTTGGTAATGGATGCGGCGGTAGCGGTGTGAACACAGAGCGCGGCGTCCCCGATGGGGAAACCGTAATCGACGTTGAATGCCGCGCCGTTGGGGATGGCGGCGATGTCCTGGTTGAAGATAGCCCAGCGCTGCGTGGAGCCGGCGATGTAGAACACGCCGATGGGATGGTTGTTGTAGACGCCGGTCCCGTTGGGATTCCAGTTCGGCGTGACGCGCAGGATCGCGGTGGGCTGGCAATAGAGCGCGGGGAGGGTGATGATCGTGTAGTCGCCTGCGCTGTTGGAGGCATTGGCGGTATGGATGAAACTGCCGAAAGGCGTGTCGGAGCGCGGGCAGGGGATGGGCGTCGGCGACGGGACGCCTGGCTGTGGTGTGGCGGTCGGGATGACCGGCGGCGCGGTGGGTGTACCGTTGGTGTCGGCGGTCGTGCTCGCCGTCGCGGAGCCGGACGCGACAGGCGTGTTCGTTCCCGACGATGATGAGGGGCCGATAGCACAGGCGACGCTGACGGCGCATAAGGCCATGAGCGCAACAAGAATGCCAGCGCGCGAGGAGAGGGACCGCATGGGCGTCTCTTTCTAACGAGGCGCGCCGGCAAGGGAATTGTATATAGGAGAGCATGAGAATGACCGCCGGCTGGCTCGACTGCGGCACAGCATAGCAGAGCAGGGGCCAATTGAACAGTGATCTGGCTCACATTTTTGCAATAGCGCGCAAGCATGTGTGAGCCGGTTCATTCTCTTTTTGCGAGGCGCATCACAGTCTTTTGGCATCTTATCGGCTACGCTGAGAGCGGCGAACGCGGAATGTGCGCCAGAGATTGAGGAGATTTCTCCTGTGCGACGCCAGCCATCACATGCGCAGAAGACACGCGCTGCGCTGATCTCCGCTATTCTCGTCGCGCCGATGATTTTCGGCTGCGGCCTGTTGAGCACGGTCAACCAGAATCTGTCGCAGACGTGTTATCAGGAAAGTTGCCTTGTCTACACGACCTGGGGCCAGAACATCGAGTCCAGGATCAATCAGAAGGCTGTAGGATACGCCTACATCATCATGAGCCACGGGCTGCTGATGGCGAGCAAGGCCTTCGGCGACGCGCGCACCGCCGCCGATGCGCCGCAAACCGCGCTCACACTGGATACGCGCTCGAACGCCGCCAGCGTGACCAAGACAATGACGGCGGTCGCTGCGCTGAAGTTGCTGGCGGCGAAGAATGTGAGTGTGAATAGCCCTATTGCCCCGTACCTGCCGCAGAGCTGGTCATTGGGTCAGGGGGTCAGCGCGATCACCTTCGCGCAGTTGCTCACGCATACCAGCGGCATCCGTGATACACTCACCCCCGACACGAGCTACGCCAATCTGAAGGCGACAATGGCGCAGAATATCCTGCCAGCGAACAAGGTCCCCAACTACCAGAACGCCAACTTCGCGCTGTTCCGCATTCTCATACCCTATCTCAACGGCTTTAATGACGCTGGCGCGCAGGACCTCGCTAGCGCGACCACTCAGCGGTACCTCACCTACATGAATAGCGTGTATGGACCTGATAATCCTATCTCGTGCAAGCCTGGCTCGACGCCGACGCTGACCTATCCCTATCCAGCGGGAGCGACGCCTGGGACCGATTGGGGGGATTGGACCGATCTGTGTGGCGCAGGCGGGCTGCAACTCTCAGTCAATCAGATGGGCGTGTTCATGGCGCATCTGATGCTGAACACCTACCTTCCCGCCAGTTCAAACAACTCGAACGAGACGACGCTCCCCGAGATGGCGAGCAAGATGTACGGCTGGGACTTTACCTGGACAAACACGCAGGGAACCTGCGTCATGAAAAACGGTGATCTCGGCGGAGGGACGCCTTACGTTCCCACCCTGAGCACGCTCTACATCTATTGCCCTGACACCGGGTTGGGGTTCGTCGGCTTCGCCAACTCCACGTTGCCAGTGATGGCCAATCACAAATATGGCTATAGTGGCGCGCTGGATGACATCGTGTACCAGGCCTACATCGCCTCTTGGAAGGCTCAGCCCTGAGCCAACTACACGCAACGCGACCCCCTGTTCTCCGGCAGGCAGCGCGTGTCGCTGGTTGAAGACTCTAACCGAACGCCACCATCTCGCACTGAGGCGGTGGCGTCTGAATTTCATATGAACTCATATCAGGAATGACATTAGGAGGCGAGGCGGGTCGTCATGCCACGCGCGCTGGTCCGGCGCTGCAACGCGACGTACTCGTCCAGGGCGCGCAAGTAGGTGTCGTACATCCGCTCGAGGACGGGCATCGGCTGGCCGCGCTGCTCGGCCATCGCCAGGTCGAACCACCGGCGCTGCATGCGCTGCTCGGCGCGATTGAGGTCGGCAGAGAAGGTAGAGCGGCTGGACCGGGATTGATTGGCCATCTTGGAGTCTCCTTATGAGGGGGGAATCACACCCTCACTGCGAGACACTTCTTGTCTGGCCAGGAAAAAGCGGTAATCGGACGCCGCTACTCCTGTTGACAGCGATGGGAAGTCCCTCTATTTCTCGCGTCGTGAGCGTAAGAAAACGCGCCCCGGTGGCGAATGGCCAGCGGAGCGCGTATCCAGAGTGAGTGGCTTCGGTGGTTAGCGCGCGGCCTCGCGATGTGTCCCCGCAATGAAGCGGTAGAGCCAGGCGATGATCACACCACCCACGATTGGCGCGATGCCATAGACGAAGAACTCTTGCCAGCCGAAGTTCTTGATCGTGCCCTGAATCCAATCCACCAAGTACGGACCAAGGCCGAGCGCTGGGTTCACCGTGGAACCGGTGATGGGGCCGACGACGAAGATCGCTGCGGCGAGGGCAACACCGATTACCCACGCGGCCCAGCCATTCGGCAGATTCAGACGCGGATCGGCGGCGGCGGCCACCACCGCAATCACCAGGAACGCCGCGCCGATCGCCTCCGCGCCGAATGCGGTTCCCCCGCCGACTCCCGCCGCAATGGTGGGCGCGATGGAGGCGTTCTTGCCATAGAGCGCCTCGACGCCAAACGCGGCGACGATCGCGCCGACGAACTGCGCGATGATATACCAGGGAACCTGCGCCCAGGGAAACCTGCCGACGCTGGCCAGCGAGATCGTCACGGCGGGATTCACATGCGCGCCGGAGACCCGACCCAGGACAGAGATGGCGAGGAAGAGCGCGAAGCCGTGCGCCAGCGCTGGAATGATCGTTCCCTGCGCCGCCGGAGCCAGGATGCCCGCTCCTCCGCCGATGAAGGCCAGGAAGAAGGTTCCCAGGGTTTCCGCCAACAGCGCTTCCACCTCACCCGGTTTGCGAAGCATCGTCCACCCCCTTCAATGTGCGCTGAAAATGTAGAGAGAATGCCGGCACGACATATAGATTAAGGATAGCAGCGCAGCGGCTAGCTGTCAACGTCCCTTTCCTATGTAACACCTGAATTCATCAGGCATGACGCATTGCTGACAGCTCGCTGAATTGAGGCGTTATGTGGTCGGGAGGTAGAGGATATAGCCGTCAAGCGCGACCCGTTGAAAGGCTGCTGGCGCGCGATCATAGACGGCCTGGAATGAGCGCGCCTGCGCCGAGTCTGCCGGAAAGAGGTATGCGGGATCTAGTGTGGCAGTGACTCGCTGACGATACGGCGCATAGCGGTCCAGATCGGGCTGTAATTCGGGATTGAGGGTGGCGCAGATAATGCGTTCGTGGCTGGTAAACGCCAGACGGTCACAGGTCCAGTAGTCGGTGTACATGGCCGTCACGCCCAGCCGGTCAAGGTTGGAGATCAGGCTCTCCTGTCGCTGCGCCTCCGCGCGCGCGTCGGGAATCGCCTGGAGGACACCTGCTAGTCCTAGCAGATATGCCAGCGCGACCACGCCGAGCGCGAGCCGTCCCATCCACGCCTTGCGTCCTGCGCTGGAGGTCGCCCACTCCCAGAGCGGCGCGAGCAAGACCGGCGCCGCCAGCGTCAGCCCGACGAGGTAGCGCATGACGACCTGCGGCGCCCGCGCCGCGACCGGACTGGAGATGTAGAGCGCCAGGGTGAGCGCCGCGCCCAGCGCCAGCGCGAAGCGCGCCATCGGTATGACGAGTTGGGCGCGCTTACTTGCGTCTGGCTCGTCGCGCCACATTTGTGGCCAGGCCGTGCGACAGGCGCGAGCGCCCACAATCAGCGCTGCGCCGAGCAACGCCAGATAGCCGAGGCTCCAGAGGCCATGAACAGCAGTGCAGGCGAGGGCCGCTGGGCTGGCCTGCGCCAGGGGCCAGCTTTCCGCGCGGCTGATGGGACAGAGCGCCGCGCCGCCAGTGATCTCTGGCAGGCTGACGAGGAACGTTCCAGCGATCTGCCCGGCGTAGAGCGCAAGGGCGCCGCCCTGTGCGGCGTTTGGCGCCTGCTGAACCGCAGCCGCGCCCTGAAAGGAGTTATTTCCCGCAGCCGCAAAGGCAATGAGTGGAAACGCGCCAATCGCCAGACCGGCGACCACGGCGGCTCCCATCCCGCGCAGCAGCTCGCGCCAGCGGAAGGCGAACAGGAGCGCCCCTGAGGCCAGGATGAACGGCAGGATCAGCACGTCACTCCAGAGGCCAAGCCCTGCCGCGAGTCCCAACGCGCCACAGGCGAGCAGACGCCAGCGCCGCTTCACAAGCGCGCCAGTTTCGGGACGCGCCAGCAACGTCGCCAGTAGCAGGAGCAGCGCGCCGAAGAAGAGGGTGTCGGCATAGCCGCCGTTGGTGAAGACCTGGAGAAGCAGGGCGACGGGGGGGCCGATGGCCAGCAGCGCCAGCGTGGCGAGCGCCAGCCCCCGCCCACAGAGCAGGCGCGCCAGCAGGTAGAAGCTCACGAGAAACCCCGCGCTGAGGGCGATTGTACTGAGGCGCAACGCGAAGAGCGAGGGACCGAACAGGCGAAAGGCTCCCGCCGCCAGATACGCCTCGACCGCGCCCATATAGTTCTGGCCGTAGAAGAAGATGGGATGGGCGTCGCGCTCGTTGATGTGGAGCGCCATCAGGCCGAAGGTGGCCTCGTCGCTATCGGTGGGAGGCCAGCCAAGCGCGGCCAGGGTCAGGCGCAATCCTATGCCACCCGCAATCAGAGCGATGGCGGCGAGATCGAGCCGTCGAGACGTGAGCCAGCTTGCCAGCGTTGAGGCGGGGCGCCGCCCACGTGTCTGTGTTTGCTTCGCCACGTTGGCCTGACTCCATCGATACAGCATCTTCTTCCCCTGGAGTCTTACGTCAGGCGCCCTGCGTGGTTCCGCATGCAGCGCCACCCTACCAGAGCATGACCTGGCTGGCAACAGCAGAATCACGGTGATGACGCTGAAGCGGCTTGTGGCGAGCCAAGAAAATTATGGCAGCGAGAATCGGCATTGCCGGAAGCCGGAGCGGCGTTTGGATAAGGTATAATGCGACCATTGCGCGGCGATGTATCGCCCCCGGAACATCCCAGACATGGTCGAAAGGAATACCTCTCTCATGGGATTCAACATGAAGGCCCTCCAG
>DATAOM010000483.1:0-12250 GCA_036265775.1 Ktedonobacterales bacterium
GCGAGATCTGTACTAGCGTCGGACGCAATAGCAGATCGCCGAGCGCATAGCCACGCTGGATCACCGCCGCGATCCGTCCATCAGGAACCTCCGCCGACTCGACCTCACCAATCGCCTCGTGCCACCGAGGATCGAACTCCGCGCCGATCTCGACCTCTAGCGGCTCGACGCCAGCGTTACGTAGCGTCCCCTCCAGTTGCAACTGCACGAGCGCGACGCCCTCGATCCACGAGTAGCCGCGCAGCGTGGCTGGTAGTGTGGCGAAGGCGCGCTCGAGCGTATCCAGCGCGGGCAGGAGAATCGCCAGCGCCTGCGCGCGGTAGAGTTTCTGTTGCTGGTCACGCTCCTGCTCCGTGCGGCGGCGGAAGTTCGAGAGGTCGGCCTGCGCGCGCTGCCAGCGCTGCATGTAGTCGGTGGCGGCGGCGCGCTCCTTCTCCAACTCGGTCTCGAGCGTCGCGACACGATCTGAGGGCGCGGTTTCCGCTCTCTGCTGGTCGGACGCTGCGTCACCAGGCACGGCGGCCTCTGGCTCGTGCGTCTCGCTCATCGCGGCGTCCTCCTCCCGTCTCTCATTGACGTCCATAGGCGTCGCCCTCATCCCAGGTCTCGTAGGTATCCGCCAGCAGGTCGTTGAGCATTTGCGTCATGTAGCGCACGACCGCGATGGCGCGGCTGTACTGCATGCGCGTCGGCGCGACGACGCCGAGCAGGCCGCCAAGCTGTCCCCGCACGCCGTAGCGCGCGACGATCACGCTCATGTCTTTCAAGGTGTCGGTCTGGTTCTCCGCGCCGATGATGACCTGCACGCCGTCCGACTCAAGCGCATGGCGCGCGATCTGTGGCAGGATGCTGTTCTCCTCTAGCGCTTCGACCACCTTGCGGATGCGCTCAGGGTCAGCGTGGCTAAATTCGCGCCGCTGCAGTAGCTGCGTGATGCCCTCGGAGTAGAAGGCGTGCGGCGAGAAGAGGTCGAGCTGCGCAAGCAGGCGCGCGAGCGACTCCATCACCAGCCGCTCATCCGCCGCCAAGTCTGCCGTCTCGGCTTCCACCCGTTCTGCGACCACGTTCGCGGTGGCGCCCCGGAAGCTGTCGTTGAAGCGCAACGCGAGCCGGCTCAGCTCGTCCTGGCTCGTTGGCAGGTCGAGCAGCAGCCGCTCCTGCCGCACGGTTCCGTCGTCCAGCACGAGCACGAGCAGCGCGACGGTATCGGTCAGCGAGAGCAACTCGAAGTGCTTGAGCCGGGCCTCATCCGAGCGTGGCTGTGTGACGACGGCGGCGCTTTGTAGCGCCTGAGCCAGGATCGAGGCGGTTAGCCTGATCCACTCGTCGAGCTGATGCTGCACCTGATAGAACTGGTGGCGAATTAGCCGCTGCTCGTCGAGCGAGAGACGCGACTCGCCCATCAGCCGCTCGACGAAGTACCGGTAGCCCAGATCGGTCGGCGCGCGTCCGGCGGAGACATGCGGCTGCAGTATCAGCCCAGCCTCTTCCAGCGCGGCCAGCTCGTTGCGCACGGTCGCCGACGAGACGCCTGACGGATACAGTCCCAGCAACTGGTCGGCCAGCAGCTTGGAGGGTACCGGCTCTCCGGTGCGGATATATTGGTCCACGAGCGCGCGCAAGATCGCTTCCTTGCGCGGACTCAGTTGTGGTTCTATGCTCATCCGACTCTCTTGACGGATACCGTAAACCGTGTCGCTGGCACTCTGGCAATCCGAGTGTTGGCACTCTCTCATGCCGAGTGCTAAACGCAAGGAGAGCATATCACTCCGGCAAAATTAGTGTCAAGACGAGCGCCGCTACCAATCACAAGGGCAAATTGCGTCTACTCTTGCTCAGCCGCCATGATGTTATAATCATACTAGCCAGGTCGGAATTGACGCATTCCGTCTCGCGCGAATGAACACGTTTTGCACTCCAGCATGCGACGCCCCCATCGAGGAGGTATAGATGGCCACGCCGGTCTCTGAACTGATTACATCTGACATGGTGATCCACGAGGTCGTCACCAAATTTCCCAAAACCGTGAAGGTCTTTCAGGGGCATGGACTGCCCTGCACCGCTTGCCAGATCGGCGCGCGCGAGAGCGTCGCTGGCGGCGCGCGCACCCACCGGCTGGCGCTGGAACCGCTGCTCGCCGACCTCAACCGTGTCGCCAACGGGCTGGAGGCAGAGGGACTGAAGCCGACCACCAAGGCTCCCACCGGCAAGGGTATCGCGCTCAACGTCGTGCCTGGCGCGGACCCCACACGCAAGGTGCGCCATATCATCGCCGTTATGAGCGGCAAGGGCGGCGTCGGCAAATCGCTGGTGACGGGCCTGCTCGCCACCACACTGCGCCGCCAGGGGCTGAAAGTCGGCGTGCTGGATGGCGACATCACCGGCCCGAGCATCGCCAAGGAGCTTGGCGTGCATGGGTCTCCCACCAAGAGCGCTGGTGGCATCGCACCGCTGACGACCACCGGCGGCATCAAGGTCATGTCGATGAACATGTTCCTGCCTAACGCGACCGACCCGCTGGTCTGGCGTGGCCCAATGGTCTCCAGCGCGATCAAGCAGTTCTACAGCGACGTGGATTGGGGCGACCTCGACTTCCTGCTGGTGGACCTGCCACCTGGCACCTCGGACGCGCCGATGACCGTTATGCAGTCACTGCCGCTGGATGGGGTGATCGTCGTCTCCTCGCCGCAGATGCTTGCCACTGAGATCGTCATGAAGTGCGTCAAGATGGTGCAGACACTCAAGGGCAAGATTCTCGGCCTCGTCGAGAACATGGCCTACATGACGATGCCCGACGGCTCGACGAAGGAGATTTTCGGGCCGAGCACCGGAGCCGAACTTGTCGCGCTCTCCGGCGCGCCGCTGCTGGCGCAGATTCCGCTCGATCCCGAGATCGCGCTGCTCTGCGACGCGGGCAAGCTGGAGGAGTACGACAGCGAGGCCTTCGACACGCTGGCGGAAAACTTCATGAAGAGCCTGAAGCTGCCGTCACTTCGCGTATGACCAGCGACGTCCCAGCGCGGTTCGTGCGCACGATGATCGAGATGCACGGCGCAGCGGGGCAGGCGTGGCTTGACGATTTGCCCGCCCGAATTGCTGACTACGAACGCTGTTGGGCGATCCAGGTCGCGCCACCATTCGCCAACCTCTCGTATAACTATGTAGCTCCCGCCATGCGCGCTGACGGTTCGCAGGCCATACTGAAGCTGAGCGTGCCCCATCCAGAGCTGTCGAGCGAGATCGCGGCGTTACGCCTCTACGATGCGAATGGCAGCGCGCGACTGATCGAGGCCGAGCCAGAGCGTGGCGCGTTGCTCATCGAGCGCCTCCTGCCTGGCGATATGCTGCTTGATCTCACTGATGATGACGAGGCCACGCGGACTGCGGCGCAGGTGATGCGCGCGCTGTGGCGTCCGGCGCCGCCTGCTCCAGAGGACGCTGTATTTCCCACGGCGGCGCGCTGGGCGTTGGGGCTGCAACGGCTACGGGCGCGTTATGATGGTGGGACAGGGCCATTGCCAGAAGATATGGTTACGCGCGCGGAGGCGCTCTTCGCAGAGTTGCTTGGCTCGTCGGGCGCGCCGACGCTGCTGCATGGCGACCTGCACCACGAGAACATCCTCTCGGCCGAGCGCGCGCCGTGGCTGGCGATTGACCCTAAAGGGCTGATTGGCGAGGCGGAGTATGAGGTCGGCGCGCTGATGCGCAATCCACTGCTACGCCTGCTCTCGCTACCAGATGTGACGGCCACGCTGGCGCGGCGCTTTGACATCCTCGCTGAGTCGCTCGGCTTCGACCGCCAGCGCATGATCGCATGGTCCTACGCGCAGGCGATTCTTTCGGCCTGGTGGCACATTGAGGATCACGGCCACGGTTGGGAGCCGACCATCGCGCTGGCCGAGCGCCTGACCCCATGGCTTGCGTGAGGACGCTCGGCCGTCACGGATCGCTCAGGCGAGGTAGCGCATGATAAACGCTTGCTGCTGCGGATAGTCCGTCTGACTGGCGCCTACCGCCCACGCCTCGCCCGCCGAGACCATTGCAAGACTCCTGAGGCCGCACACGGCGCCTGCAGAGCAGTTCACTGGCGTGGATTTCCAGTTTTTGCCATCCCAGTGCCATAAGAGGATCTGCTCACCACTGAATACATAATTGCCATTGTAGAAATGGCTTCCTCCAGAGATGGCCCAGACGTCGTCAGTGACGTGCGCGCTGACGCTGACGAAACGGCTCTCTTTTGTCAACCCAGATGTGGCCAGCGACCATTTCTTCCCGTCCCAGTGCAACGCGAGCGGCGTTCCCCCGAATCCATCTCCCACCGCCCAGACATCCGTGGCGCTCACCGCCGAGACGCTGCGCAGGATGCCAATGGGAGTGTTTGCAATCCGAGTCCACTTCGCGCCATCCCAGTGCTCAATGAGTGCGGGAAGCGCGTCACCACACTGCGTAGTTGTCTGCCCACCGACCGCCCAGACATCGTTTGGCGCCACCGCCGCCACGCCAAACATGCTGTAGTTTTCTGAGAACTGGAATTGCGGCTGCGATGTCACTTTCCAGGCCGATCCATCCCAGTGAGCAATATACGCGCCTACCATCCAAGCGTCACGTGGCGTGATCGCCGCCACACCATAAAGACTCCCGTCGCCGTATGTGTTCACACTTGGCGCGGACGACAAGGACCAGGATGATCCATCCCAGTGTTCGACCAGACTCTGCTGAGTTGTCTTTCCATCAAATGCGGAGCCAACTGCCCAGACATCGTTTGTCCCGCTTCCCGCGACAGCGCGCAGGAAGTTGTCCGAAGCGCTCTTATTCGGCGTAGAGACAACTCTCCAACTTATGCCGTCCCAGCGCTCACTCAGCGTCCCGGCGGCGGAGCTACCCACCGCCCAGACATCCTTCGCTGCGAGCGCAGTCACTCCCTCCAGTTCATTGCTCAACGTGCCTGGACTGGGGCTGGTGACCTGCGCCCAGCGCGAGCCATTCCACTGCTGGACGATGGTAGGGCCGTGTCCGTTCGTCAACTCTCCCTGCCCAACAGCCCATGCCACGCCTGGGCGCGCGGCGACGCCAGCCAAGCCGAACGCTGTTGGGCCTGACGAATTTGGGCTAATGCTCCAGCGAACTCCATCCCAGTGCTCGATGATGGGGGTGATGAAGACATGTGTCCGCGTCGTCATCGCAACCATACCGCCGACCGCCCAGACATCGTTCGTCGCAGACCCAGCAATCTGAGAGAGCGCGAATGTGGCCGTCCCGGGTGAGGCGATGGGAACGTTCAACCACCGTGAGCCATTCCAATGCTCCATGAGAGGACTGGGTTGGTCAGCCCCACAACCTCTGGTCCCCAAGCCGCTGATGCCAGGGCCGACCGCCCAGACATCATTCGCCGCAATCGCTGCGACATCGCTCAATCCTTGATAGGAAGCATAGGGATCGCTCGGCGTCGCGCCAACTATGATCTTCCAGGCAGAGCCATCCCAATGTTCAATCAATGAACCACTTCCCTGTATCTCTCCAACTGCCCAGACGTCCCGCGCCGAGATCCCAGAGATCGCGGCGAGTGATGCGCGGATTGTGGAGGAGCCAGCCGGGATAGGAAAGGTTGGACTGGCGATGACCTTCCACGCTGAGCCATCCCAATGTTCGACGAGTGGCTGAGTTTGTGTCACTGGGGGAGTCGGTGTCAATGAGGATATCGAACCCACTGCCCACACATCGTTTGACGCAATCGCAGCTACGCCACCGAGTCCCCTATTTCCCTGCGGTAGCGCAGGGTTTGGAACAACAGTCCAGGTCTTGCCGTCCCAATGCTCAATCAGTTGAGCGGTTACCGTTCCTCTAGTGGACATGCTTACGGTAAACCCGCCCACTGCCCAGACATCATTCGCCGAGAAGGTGGCGACGCCTGTCAGCCAGGCGCCAAGGGCGGAGAGAGTTGGACTGGGAATTTGCGCCCATGAAGAGCCGTCCCAGTGTTCGATTAGCGCTGCCTGCGCTCCATCGACGCGATGATAAGAGCCGACCGCCCATACGTCGGTGGTGGAAAGCGCAGCGACGGCGGTGAGATTGCCTTCGGAGCCAACAGGTGGGCTGGCGACGGCGTTCCATCCCTTTGGCAATGGCGTCGCGGTCGGTGGGACAGGCGTTACCTTCGCCTTAACAGAAGAGGAACCGCAGGCGGCCAGCAGAGAGAGTATGATAAGCAGAAGCGTCGTGAACCCTGCCCGCATAGAGAGTCGCCGGTTCACTCTATATCCCTTGCCACGCCACATGCCGCGCTCCTTCAACTTCTACTTCACTCCATGGCCTGCGCCACCAGTATGCGGTCTCCTGTCAAGAGAGAACTGCCGGAGAGCGTCAATGCCTATAGTTGAGCATGCGGGCCCAGAGTTTCAGATCAAGATATGGTTGCAAAAGAACACACATAAAGCGCGCTAAAGTAACGATCAGGAGGTGATTTAATAGCGCGATTCGACACCGAGCGGCTGGCGCGAGCCTAATCGCGCGCGGCGTGTAGGCCGCCCATTCGTGGGCGCGGCTCCAGTGCGAGGTAGGTGATACTCCATCGCGCGCAGACAGTTCTCGTAGACGCGCCGCTGTTCGAGGAGAATGCGGTCAGGGCCAAGTTCCCACCACTCGCGCGGTGTGAAGTACGCCGAGACCTCCGCCTCCGGCCCCGATCGCCCGAACCACTGGATCAGGTGCAGGTTGTCCGACTGCGTCAGCCAGAGCGCAAGATCCAGCAACGCTGGATTCTCGCTGAGCCGCGCGACGCCATAGGTATGGGACATCAATTGAAAGATGGCCTGCTGCGCCGCGTTGCCCAGGAAGAACTCCATGCCGCCGCTCCCTGCCCAGGTCGTCGGGAAGATTGGCAGCGGCAGATGGTACTCGTGTCCGGCGAACCGTTCCAGCGCCTCGCTCGGCGTCAGGAAGCCGACGCCGCAGCGCGCCAGCTTGTCGGGCAGATGCTCGAGGAACTCGAAGATACCGCTGTCGGCGCGATGATGTTCGCCGAAGGTCTCAAAGTCCCAGCCGACGAAGACGAAATCGCCCCAGGTCTGGCGTAGCCAGTCCGCATAGCGGTCGGCGGTCAGCGGCCAGCCGCTCCAAGAACGATTGGAGAAGCGATAGCCGACATCGTCGCTGAGGTCCAGGTGGCGGCAGAAGAGGCGCATCCCGCCGTTATAGCGATAGAGATGCGTCGTCTCGCGCCAGCCCATCACCCAGGGTCGCCCATCCAGAAGCCCCGCGTCGAAGCCCGCCTGATCGAGCGCGTCGTAAATTGACGCGGACATGCACATCTCGGTGGTGTCGGTCACGCGCGGCCGCTTGCCAAAGACGCGCTCCATCTCATCCGCCATCGCGCGCATGCGCTGGATGAAAAGCGGCAGGTCGAGCAGGAAGAGAAAGCTGTGGTATGGCTCGACGCCGATCAACTCGACATTTGGCTCGGCCACCAGCTCCTGGAAGCGCGCGAGCAAGATAGGGTCCCACTCCTGCGCCTGGCGCAGGAACGAGACCGAGAAGCCAATGGCGAGCTTCATCCCGGCGCGGGTGAGCCTGAGGAAGCGCTCGGTGGCGGGATAGTAGCAGGTCGCCGCCACCTTGCGAAAGTAGCGCTCGTTCATCTCCTCGTCGAAGAGACAGCGCTCGATGTCGGCGACGCTCGCGCCATGCGGAATCGGCTGCGCGGGGAGCTTGATCCGGCGCGGCTGGTGGACCACGGTGTAGACGACGACCTCGGTGGCCATGGGGATTTGCCTCTCGTCAAGCTATTCCAGGTAGATCCCCTGCTTACGCGCGAGGTAGTCGAGCTTGCCGTTGAGATTCTCGATGGCCTCGTTCCAGGTGAACTCGGCGGCGGTGCGGCGACCGGCGGCGCGAATCTTCTCGCGTTCTTCGGTGTCGCGCTTGAGGTGCAGCAGGTAGCCCACGATCTCGTCGGGGTCCTCGGTCTCCAGCGCGATAGCATTCTCGAAGGAGAGCACATAGTCTTCGCCGGTCGAGCCGGTAAAGGCGATGCCACCGGCAGCCATGACCTCCAGCCCGACGAGGCCAAATGGCTCGTGACCACTGTTGGCCAGCACGGCATCGGCGCTGGCATAGCAGAGGCGCACGAACTCGGCGGGGACGAAGAAGCGCAGATTGTAGATATCCGCAGGTCCGGCGTCGCGCAGCAACTGCACGCACTCTTCGACGGTTGGGCGCTTCGCCTCCACGTCTTTGACCTGCAAGCCCAGATGCCGCGCGCGACTGAGCGCCTCGACGCCGTGCGGCTCGATGCCGCCGCGAATCGCCATCGCCACGGGATGCCCGCTGTACTTCAGATGCGCCGCCGCCTCGATGGCCATGATCCAGCGCTTGTCAGGATCGAACCGGCCGATCTTAAAGAGGAAGAGCCGGTTGGAGTCGCCGCGTTGCATCACCTCGCGCAGTTCCGTAGTAAGACTCTCCTCGGGCGGCGTGAGGTAGCGCGCGGGGATGCCATTGGGGATAACCAGTGGATTGACGTTGTATTGCCAGAGGCGGTGCTTCATGTAGCGACTGACGGTGGTGATCGTGGACGCGTAGTTGAGCCGCCCCCAGTTGATGCGATGCAGCGACATCAAACTGTTGCAGTTCCACATCAGGATGGCGCGGTGACGCAGATTGCGCTCGTAGAGCAGGTCGGACGTCCGGCAGATCGTCTCGGCGGTGTGCCAGTCTTCGCCGATGACGACGACGATCTTACCCTCCTCGATGGCCGGACGAACAATCTGCTCGCAGATATATGGCGGCACGGACTGGCTGTAATCGTAGAGCTTCTGCTCTTCGCCCTCATACACGCCTTTGGGATAATATTTGCTGATCCATTGCCCCCAGCGCTGTAAGTGGAGCTTGCCGTCTATCAGCGTCTCATGTGCGGGCTTGGTGGGATCGCCGACGAAGATCAGGTGCGTCTCATAGCCTTGCATAGCGAGTGACTCGCACAGTTCGGTGACGCGCGTGCCGAGGCCACCTGCGGTCGAGTAGATGTCTGGCCCCTCGAAGCAGACCGAGACGAAGACGGCGTTGGCGGGTGAGATACTGCCGGTGTGGGCCTGCGTCTCTTGTACCAGCGGAGCGGCAGGAGGCGTTGGGGCATCCTGAGTCGTGGTCTTTGTCGAGGTGACGGTGGCTTTTCTGGGCGTTCGCTGCGTGGTGCGTGGCGGCGGTGGCGCGGCGGGCGCATCGGAGGCTGGTGTCGCTGGCTGTGCGCCGTCGGCGTTTGGCGCCGTCGCGGGCGGCTGTTTGTAGGTGGAAGCTGTGGCTTCCGCGCCGTTGTCAGAAGAGATGGCTGGCTGTGGCTCGCCCGATGTATCCGGCTTCATCTCCGTATGGTATCCTCTCCGCCATGTATGAGCCTGCGCCGCGGCAGTCACGAAAACAGATCGCCGGGCGCCAGTCCTTGCGTCCATTCGTGGCGTCGTCGCCAGAGCCAAATTATAGCCCAAGGAATAGATCCAGGAGACGCGCGATCAGACCTCGTGACGGCTCCATCGCTCGTTAGACGGCCTGTTTGCGAGCGCGGTCACTTGCCGGGAAACAGTCAGGGAGAGGTTCATGTCAGAGCGAGTGGCGATCATCGGCGGCGGGGTGACAGGGGCGCTGGCGGCGGTGCGGCTGGCCGAGCGCGGCTTCGATGTGGTCGCGCTGGAGAAGGCGCGCATCGGCAATGGCTCGTCGAGCCGGTCAAACGCCTGTATCCGCGCGCAGTTCGGCGTCGAGGAGACCGTCGTCGGCATGATGTACTCCGAGTGGTGGTACACGCAGTTCCACGAAGCGCTCAAGACGCCGCCGGAGCAGGCGCAGACGGTGATCGAGCAGAACGGCTACCTTTTCCTCTACGAAGACCCGGAGCAGGCTGGGGCGCCCTGGCGATCTGATCTGCGTGAAGCCGCGCGCGCCGCCTGGGAGCGCGCGCGGACGCAGGTGGCGATGCAGCAGCGCCAGGGTTTGCCGGTAGAGACGCTGACGCCAGCGGAGGTCAACGCGCGCTGGCCACACATCGAGCCAGACCGGCTGATCGGCGCGACGTGGTGTCCCACCGACGGCTTCCTGCATCCGCATATTATCTATGGCGAGGGATTTCGGCGCGCGCGCGAGCTTGGCGTGGACGTGCGGCAGGGCGTCGAGGTGATTGGCGCGCAGCTACGTAACGGGCGCATCGTCAGCCTGGAGACGACGGACGGTGAGGTCGAGGCGGACTGGTTCGTTAACGCGACCAACGCCTGGGCGCCACGGGTCAGCCAGCGTCTCGGTGGGATGCCGCTCCCTATAGCGCCGACGAAGCGCTACCTCTATCACATGAAGGTGAATCGCCCGATCATGCCGGAGGAGGAGCTACGGCGCCTGCCGATGACCATCTATGGGATGGGGCCTGGGCGTGGAGCGCACTCACGCCCGGACGGACCGCAACTCATCCTGGCCTGGGCGCACATTACGCCACCAGAGCCAGACTTTACCGATGAGGACCAGGACCGCATCGAGCAGGGCTATAGCCACGAGCACGGCCTGGAGAACTACGGCTACGCGATCCTTGCCGAGATGGAGCTTTTCGCGCCGGAGCTGGCGAACTGTGGCGGGCTGGCGGGAACCTCCTGCGGCTACTATGGCGTGACGCCAGACGCGAATCCGCTCATCGGCTTCGACGCTCAACAAGAAAACCTGCTGCACGCGGCGGGTTTCTCCGGCCACGGGTTGATGCACGCGCCGATCACGGCAGTGCTCGTCGAGGCGCTGCTGGCTGGCGACGCAAAGGAAGGAATGGTCCAATTGCCCACGCCCTTCGAGCAACATGCCATCGCGCTGTCGGCCTTCGATCCCAAACGCGACTTCAGCGCTGGCCATGCCGAATCCATGGTACTGTAATCGCTCAATCCTTCACGTGCGGCAGAACCTCGGCGGCGAAGCGCGCGATCTGCTCGACGCGGTCGGGCCAACGCGGGACCATAAACTGCAAGGCGAGATGCGCCACCCCCGAGTCGCGATACGCTTGCAGCGCCTCAACCAGTTGCTCTGGCGAGCCGCGCAACACCTCGGCGTCCTGCGCCACCGGCTCAGACGTCACCTCGATGGGACGGCAGCAGGTCAACTGGATGATGTCGGGGTCGCGTCCGAATGTTGCGGCCTGCTCGCGGACGCGCTCGAAGCCAGCGCGTAGCTCGGTGGGCGTGGTTCGCACGAAATAGGGAAACCAGGCATCGCCATACTGCGCCGTGCGCCGCTGGGCCGCCGCGCCCTCGCCGCCAACCCAGACCGAGATGCGCGGCTGCTGAATCGGCTTGGGGTAGAACGCGACATCCGCGAACCGGTAGTGCTTTCCGCTGTAGCCGATATGCTCGTCGCGCCAGAGCATCGTCAGCGCCTCAAGTTGCTCATCGGTCATGCGTCCGCGCTCGCGGAAGGGCACGCCGAGCGCGGCGAACTCCTCCTCCATCCAGCCGACGCCAACCCCCATGATCAGCCGCCCCTTGGAGAGGCGCTCGATAGAGGCGGCGACGCGCGTCCAGTAGAGTGGGTGGCGGTACGGCAGCACGAGTACACTCACGCCGAGCCGGATCGTCTTCGTCACGCCCGCGAGAAACGCCAGGCAGGTCAGCGAGTCGAGGAAGGGCTTCTCCGGCGGGACGATGAACAGCTGGCTCTCACTGTAGGGGTAGGTCGT
Source organism: Ktedonobacterales bacterium (assembly GCA_036265775.1). Taxonomy (GTDB): domain Bacteria; phylum Chloroflexota; class Ktedonobacteria; order Ktedonobacterales; family JADMIN01; genus DASWAC01. Next base: position 11,693 of record DATAOM010000483.1, read on the forward strand.
CTCGATCTTCCACGGCGTGACGACGCGGTCGGCGGACCAGACGGCGGCGAACCCTTGCGCCTCGGCGGTCTGCGCGGCCTCGGCGAGCGTATCGGGTCCGGTGGCGCTGCCGGAGATCGGCAGGAAGACGCCTAGTTCCATGGCGGTTTCGTTATCCCCGACTTTGATTTGACTCGCTGGCAGGCTCGACGTACTCACGTGGCGGTACGACCAGATAGCTCATCGCCCAGCCGACCCATCCCGCCGCGAAGATCGAGCCGACCCACAGGTGGATGATCCAGACGACCTGACTGGTCAGGAAAAGCGTCACGAAGTAGGCTGTGAAGAGGATGGCGGGCAGCAAGAACGCGAAGAGGCGGAAAAGGTTCGGACGCGCAGGCGAGGGACGCAGCGTGAGAATCAGGAGGTCCCCGAGCAAGCCCGTGGCGAATGCCGCCGGAATAAGCGAGAAGTCACGTTGGAGCGCACCGAGCGCGGCGATATTAACCGTCAAAATGAGCGTCAGCGCGCCAAAGAGTAGTTGCCAGCGCCGCACGAGAAAGAGGACGATGCCCATCA
>DATAOM010000484.1:0-2452 GCA_036265775.1 Ktedonobacterales bacterium
GGCGTCGGCGGAATCGATGTCGCGCTGCTGGTTGTCGCCGCCGACGAGGGGATCATGCCCCAGACTGAGGAGCATCTGGCGATCCTTGATCTGCTGCGCGTGCGTTCCGGTGTCGTCGCCTTGACCAAGTCCGATCTTGTAGATGGCGACTGGCTCGACCTCGTGCGCGAGGAGGTTGCCGAGCGGCTGTTCGCTACCACTCTCGCCAGCGCCCCCATCATTCCCTGCTCCGTCGTCACTGGCGCTGGCCTGCCGGAGATTCTCGCCGCGCTCGACAGAGCGCTGGATGCGCAAAGCGCTCGTGACGAACTGCGCGACATCGGCCGAGCGCGACTGCCGATCGACCGCGTCTTCACCATCACCGGCTTCGGCACAGTCGTCACCGGAACTTTGCAGCACGGAACCTTGCGTGTAGGACAGGAGATCGAAATCCAGCCCGGCGGGCAGCGCGGGCGCATCCGCGGCCTGCAAACACATAAGCAGAGCGTCACAGAAGGTTCGCCAGGGGCGCGGCTCGCCGTGAACATCGCCAGCGTCGAGCGCAGCGCCATCACCCGTGGCGATGTCGTCACCCTACCCGGCCAGTTCCGTCCCACTGCCGCAATGGATGTGCGCATCGAGCTGCTATCAAACGCGGCGCGTCCACTCACGCACAATACCATGCTCGACCTCTATCTCGGCGCGGTGGAGACGCCTGTTCGTGTCCTGTTGCTGGATCGCGATGAGATCAGACCCTGCGAGGCTGGCTGGGCGCAACTGCGCCTCGCGCGTCCACTTATCGCAGCCTGGAGCGACCGCTTCATCCTGCGCGCGCCCTCGCCAAGCGCAACCATCGGCGGTGGCAGCGTCGTCGAGCCATGGGCGCGGCGCCATAAACGGCGAGACGCCGCGACGCTCGCTCGGCTGGAACGTTTGGCGCAAGGCAATCCCGAGGAGGTTGCGCTGGCAGCCCTGCTGCCAGCGGAGCGCACAGGGGCACGCACAATTGGCTTCGGTGGACGCGAGACGGCGGAGATCGCGCGCGCGACGGGGCTTGGCGCGCAGGACCTTGAGGCGGCGCTGGCGACCCTGGTCGAGCGGCGTCAGGCCACTCAGGTCGGGCCATTCTACTACGCCACGGCCCGCTGGGAGCGGCTGCGCGCGGCGTCGGCGGCGCTGCTCGGCGCCTATCATCAACAGCATCCCCTGCGGCGCGGGATGCCACGCGAGGAATGGCGCGCGCGACTGAGCCTTGCGCCACGCGAGGCGCAGGAGGTCATCTCCACGCTGCTGACACGAGGGGAACTGGCCGAAGGCATGGAGGCTGAGGGATCAGGACAAGGGCGGAGCGGGCTGCTGCGGCTGCCGGACCACACACCGCGCTTCACGCCGGAGCAGGAACGCGCCATCGCCAGTCTGCTGCGTACTTTCCACGCACAGCCATTCTCGCCGCCCTCCCGTGCTGAGGCGGAACAGGTTATTGGAACTGAAGCCGTCGTGGCGCTGGTCGAGCGAGGTGATCTGCTGCGAATGAACGGCGAGATCCTGCTGGAGCGCGTGGCGTATCAGGAGGCCGTGCGCCGCATCGTCGCGCATCTATGCGCGCATGGGCGTATCAGCGTCGCCGAGGGACGTGACCTGCTAGCTACCTCGCGCAAGTACATGCTGGCCATCTTCGAGCGTCTGGACGAGCGGCGTATCACGATGCGCGACGGCGACGAGCGCATTCTTGGACCCAGCGCGACGCAGGCGACCGATCCAGACGACTAAGGCGACGCACGCAGACGCATGCAGAAGAGAAGCAGAAGAGAATTGACACCGAGATAACCGTATGGTACAGTTTCCGTGGTCCGCGCCATCAAGCGCGCGAGCAACCATAACATCTGTGGACCCGTAGTGTAGCGGCCAACACGCCGGCCTGTCACGCCGGAGATCGCGGGTTCGAGCCCCGTCGGGTCCGCCGTAAGCAGGAAGCGCAAGTGCGTAACAAGTATGCGCCTTGCGCTTTCGTCGTCTCTTCGCCCTACCTCCCTTCGTTCCTCGTGTCGTGCGTGCTGTTGCCCTCTTGATCCCGCTGTGTCAGCCGCCAGATGGCGCCATACGACACCCCGAAGTGACGCCCCACTTGGCGCAACGTCATCCCCTCTGCCAGCATGCGTCGGGCTTCCACCTGCTGCTCGGGCGTGAGCTTGGGCTGTTGCTGTGCAGGTAGCTTGGCGGGATCATGCCGCTTGATCAGGCGCAGGATGACCCAGTAGGAGACGCCGAGAGCATCTGCGACCTGCTGAGGTGACTGTCCAGCGCGTAACTGCGCCAACGCATCATCTCGCTGCTGCAGCGTCAGCTTGGCTGGACGGAAAGGCGGCTTCTCTTCCAGTCCAGCAGGCCGCAGATGGCCTCCTGTGGCGCTTTCGCGTAGCCATAACCCGCCATTTGGCCGCTGCTCCCACTGGTCTCCCAATCCCAGCGCCAA
>DATAOM010000485.1:0-2556 GCA_036265775.1 Ktedonobacterales bacterium
CCCACCGTCGCCGTCGCGAGCGCGGGCGCGTCGTTGACGCCATCGCCCACCATCAGCACGCGCTGACCAGCCGCCTGGCGCTCTTCGATGAAGCGCACCTTATCTGCTGGAAGGCAGCGCGCCTGCACGTGATCTATCGAGGCCAACTTCGCGATTTGACCAGCGACCTGTTCGACATCGCCAGTCAAGAGCGCCGTTTCTTGCATACCTGCCGCCTTTAGCTGTTGTGTCAAGGTGGCGAGTTCAGGACGTGGACGGTCGGCGAAGAGAAGCAGCCCATAGGCCACATTCCCCAGCGCCAGGAAGCTGGCGATCTGCCCATCGGCCGTGCGCCGCTCACGTTCGGCGATGAGCGTCGGAGGCAGTGCGATCCCGAGGGTGCGCATGAACTTGCGATTCCCAATGGCGACCGCGACAATCCGCTCGACGGCTCCGCTGACAAGTCGCGCACTCCCTTGCAGCCCATGGCCGGTGGTCTCGCTCACCTCACTTACTGCACAGAGCGGCGCCGCATGTTCCCGCGCCGCCTGCACCACTGCGCGGGCAAGCACGTGCGCCGAGAACTGCTCAATCGAGGCGGCGAGCGAGAGCACCTGTGCGTCGGTGAATTGTGCGGATCCAGCGTCCTCCTGCGTGCGGAAAATGTCGATCAGTTCAGGGGTTCCCAAGGTGAGCGTGCCGGTCTTATCGAAGACCGTCACATCTACTTCGCCCAACTGCTCCATTGCGGCGCCGCTCTTGAGGATGATCCCCGCCTTCGCCGCACGATCTATTCCCGACATGATCGCAATCGGCGTCGCTAGGATGAGCGGACACGGCGTCGCGACGACAAGAACGGCCAGAGCGTTCACTGGGTCGCGAGAGAACAGCCATGTCAGCCCCGCCGCCGACATGGCGATAGCCGTGAACCAGACAGCGTAACGATCCGCGAGGCGATGAATGGGAGCCTTGCGTGTCCGCGCCTCCTCGACCAGACGCACGATCTGCGCGTACTGGCTCTCGCTCGCCCGCCTAGTGGCGCGAATCTCGAGCAGCGTCTCCAGGTTGACACTGCCGGAGAGAGCCAAACTGCCCGGCTCTTTGCGCTGTGGCAGCGGCTCGCCGGTCAGGTCAGCCTCGCTGACACTGGACGATCCTGCGACCACGACACCGTCCACCGGAATGAGTTCTCCTGGCTTGACCACGACCAGCGTATCCACGTCTACCTCGGACGCTGGGATGGTCACGAGCGCATGGCCCCGGCGCACATGCGCGCTCCGTGGCGCGCGCTCTGCCAGGGCGGAGAGCGAACTATGCGCCCGCCGCAACGCGTACGCTTCGAGGGCCTCGCCGCCGGAGAGCATCAGCACAATGATGGCGCCGGCGAGGTACTGGCCCAGCGCTGCTGAACCGGCGATTGCCAGGATCGCGATCACGTCCACGCCGAATTCCCGCCGCCACAGCTGGCGCGCTGTCTCGATCAGGAGTGGGACGCCGCCAATGACGATGATGAGCAGCAGCGCTCCCTGCGCCAGCGCCGGAAAGCCGCAAATATAGAGGATTCCAGCGACTACAAGGAGAAATATGGACGCAAAAGGCAACGGATACCGCCGCACAGCAGGGGCGAATCTCGCAATGCGCCGTCTTCCCCATTCAGTCGGCGTCCCTAAGGGTTTGAGTGGGAGGTCCTGCGCCGGTTCAATGAGCGGCGTGGTAGCGGTGGATTCGGGGGCCCGCAGGTTGTTCATAGCGCGACCTCCGGGTGGCTTCAGGTGAGCGTGACACTGTTCACACTACCGCTACCATACGCCGCGAGGCTCACGAGCTGATCACAAAACCTGAGCGCAATATCTCCTTCACTGACCGCAGGAAAGAGTGTCGTGGCGCTGTAATCCAGCTGTGAGATCACGAAGCGGTATGTGTTGGCGGTGTGAGGCGAGACGGCTAGGATGAGAGATGGATGGCGAGATCTCCGGTATGGCTAAAAGCGCAGTACGCCGGGCGCTCAGCGCCATCGAAAGTGAGTTGATCCCATGAGTGTTGATACACGCCCTTTAGGCACGTATGTCACGCCAGCGCGGACTGGGAACGATGCGCGCCGTGACCTGCACTGGGGACTACGCGGGACCATCGCCGCACTGGCGGCGTTCATAGCGCTGACTGCGATTCAAGGGGCGATCTTTGTCGTCCCAACCATGCCACGGTCTGTGCTACGTCAGGGCATCCTGGCGCTTTTCCCCGACTTTACTGTCCCTGCGCTTGCGCTTGGTGTGCTGTGTGGCGGCGCAGCGCTGGTCACCCTCGTCACGGTGTTAGTGCAGCCACACGTTGGGGCGTTCGCCGCCATGGTAGCTGGAGCGCTCATGATCGGCTTTGAGTTGGTTGAGATTGTGGTTGTCGGCTTCACGCCTCTGCAGACGCCCGACCAGTTTCCGGCGTGGTTGCAGGTGGTCTACCTCCTGGTCGGCGGCGTCCTGATGATCCTCGGCGCTCGCCTCTGGAAGGTTGAGACAGGGTCCTCTGCGCTGCGCTGGCTATCCCTGAAGACGGCGCTCCACTAGGCGCCTGCTTGATAGT
>DATAOM010000486.1:0-4219 GCA_036265775.1 Ktedonobacterales bacterium
TCATGAGCCACTGCGCCGCGAGCGCCGGACCACCGAGGACAATCTGGACGTGTACCGCGAGTTCATCAACAGCTTGCAGGCGCTCGACGATTTCGGCGATCCTGATTAAGCCTGGCTCACTGAGGGAGACATGAAAAACCGGGGCTTGGCGGCCCCGGTTTTGTTTTTGCCCGCAATCAGCCGCGCCAGTCGGCTCAACAGAAGTCCCATGGGTTGTTGGGATCGTCGTGATAAACGATGCAGGGAGCGACGGATGGCCCGCTGTTGCCGATATTAGGCGGTGGCAGCGGCCCGGCGGGGAACCAATCGGTTGAGGTTACGCCGTTCGAGGTATACGTCGCTCGCTGCATCCCGTCAGGCACGGGGAAGGCGCGCTTGGGCAGGTTCTGCTCCGCGTAGATCAGGCTGCGGTACCAGGTCGGCGCCGCGCCGGTGATGCCGTCGATGCGGATCATGGGTGTGTGGTCGTTGTTGCCCGCCCAGACGCCCATCGTGTAGTCCATCGTGTAGCCCATTGTCCAGTCGTCTTTGAAGTCCGAAGCAGTGCCAGTCTTGGCGGCGGCGGGCCAGGCGTTGGGTGAATCGCCGTTGTGCGCGATGCAGTCGTCCTTGCTGGGGTCCAGATACAGCGGGCTGCACGTCCCGAAGTCGCCAGCGCGTGAGGGGTTGTCGCTGAGCACGCTCGTCACCATGAAAGCGACCTGCGGGCTGAGTACCTGCACCGGCAACGGCGCGTGGTACTGAAAGAGCACATTGCTCGCGCCGTCGGTGATGTGGTCAATGGAGTACATGGGAATATATTTGCCCTCGTTGGCGAAGACGGTATATGCCTGCGTCATATCGTAGAGCGACACATCCAGTGTGCCAAGCACTGAGGAGAGGCCCCACTGGCCGTCCCACTTGGTAATGCCCATGCGCAGCGCATTGCGTTCCACGTCGTCGACGCCGGCGTACTGCATCACCTTGACGGCGGGAATGTTGAGCGACCATTGCAGGGCCTTGCGTAGCGTGATGTTGCCCTCGAACTGGTGGTTGTTGAAGTTGAGCGGCTTGTAGGGTTTATTCTGCCCCTCGTCCCAGAAGACCGTGGGCATATCGGAGACGGTCAGCGCTGGGAACCAGCCCTTCGAGAACGCGGTGGCGTAGACGATGGGCTTGAAGGAGGAGCCGGGTGGCCGCTTGCCCTGGGTCGCGACGTTGAACTGGCCATCGATCTTGTCGCTGTAGTAGTCCACGCTGCCAAGCATGACCTTGATCGCGCCGGTGTGGTGATCGGCGATGATGGCGGCGCTGTTTGTCAGATGATCTTCACTAATCTTGTGATGGCCAACGTAGTCGTCGCGGTCATCTCCGTACAGATGCTGCTTGATGGCGTCCTGCACGTGATTCTGCAGATCCAGGTCCAGCGTCGTATAGACGTTGAGGCCAGAGCGCGAGAGATTGCGCAGTTGACCCGTCTCCACCATCTGCTCGAGCTGGTCGCGGATGAAGTTGACGAAATGCGGGGCAAGGTTCTTAGGCGCGGGCTGTGGCTTGAAAAAGTCAGGCTTGAGCGATTCCGCCGCCGCCGCATCGGCCTGCTTCTGGGTGATGTATCCCTGCTCGACCATGTTGCGCAGCACCTCCACCTGCCGATCGTGGGCGTGCTGCGGGTGCAGGAGCGGGTTGTTCAGGTTTGGATTCTGTGGAACCCCGGCGAGCATCGCCGACTGCGCGAGATCGAGATGCTGCGCGGCGGAGACGCCGGAGTCGCTATCGTCGGTGTAGCCGAAGTAGGCGCGCGCCGCCGCGTCGATTCCGTAGGCCTCCTGCCCATAGGGGATTGAGTTCAGGTACATCTCGATGATCTGCCGCTTCGAGAAGACGCCCTGTGTCGTCATCCCATAGGCCAGAATGGCTTCTTTGATCTTGCGCTCGAAGGATTCGTTGCTATTGAGCACATTCTGTTTGATGAGTTGCTGTGTGATCGTGCTGCCGCCCTGACTGATGCCGTGCTGCACGACATTGGTGTAGGCCGCGCGGACAATCGAGTTGAAATCGACGCCCTGATTATCCCAGAAGGAATGATCCTCGATGGCGATGGTCGCGTTGATGACGCTGACCGGTATCTTCGCCAGCGGCACGCTGTGCTGCACGCCAGCATCCGCGAATTCGTAGAGCAGGACGCCATTGGCGTCGTAGACGCGCACACTATCCTTCGCCGCGACCGTGCGGTTGAGAGCGGCGATGTCTGCGGAGCGCACCTGGTAATAGCCCGCCGCCGCGCTGACCGCTCCACTCGTCACGACCGTCACCAAAGCGGCGATAGCCACTGCGACAGCCATTGCCGCCCGCGCCGCTCCCAAGGACCGCGCTGTCTGTCGCGCGCGCGCGCTGCGCCGCACATAGAGCATGTAGCGACGGCGACGGCGGCGGAAGTTGGCAGACGTGCCGATGGGCGCGTAGCCAGAGCCGCTCAACGGAACGGCGATGCCCGCCCCCGCGCCAAATCCCACCTGCTCCGTTTGATACCCCTCGCTCGCCTGACCGTCACTGGACTCATTTGGTCTGTCGGAAGGAGGCGTGCGTCGAGTTGGCCTCGGATGGATACCTGCGCGGGCGGACTCTCCGCCTGCCGGGCGTGGCGGTGGCGCCGCTGGCAAGGCTGCCTCATCGACAGCCGGTTCACTTGGCGTAGCGGACAACTCGTGCGTCACGCGCGGCGTTCCGGGCGCGCGACGTGGCGCGCTATTTTTCTTGGCTGGCGGCGTGGTGCTTGAGCCATCCATGCTATCTGAGCCAGAGGCGGCGATATCTTCGAGTGTCAGTCTGGTCGCGCGCGGGCGCGCGCTTGGACGGCGCTTCAATACTGGCGGCGTCGTGGGCGGGTCATCTGATGCGCTGGCGGCCGGAGGGGGTGGCGCAGACCCCAGAGTTTCGTCGTCGGGGTTGGCAAGAATATCATCAGAATCTTGAGTATCCACGCGCTGCTCCGCTAGAAAAAAAGACAAGGCGACGGAAACGCTGCGCCGAGTATTGGTGGGAGATCGAACCGGAGCCAGCTAGCGCATCGCTGTGGCTGCTTGACAGTCCCATCTGAGACTGGCTAGACTGCCAGCGGCTCCGCTTCTGGACGGCGCGGGCCGTCGAGTGAGTACGCAGCCTGCTCTGCTGGATAGAAACATTATACATTCAGCCTGTTCGCTGCCAGGGACGGATGATTGGGCCATCCAGCGGTTGTGAGGGTCAGTCGTTATGGCGAAAAACGAGGAATCATCGGCGCTCACCGCACAGGCGGCGCCAACCGCCGCGCGCGTGCGCTTTGCGCCTAGCCCGACCGGGCTACAGCATATTGGCGGCTTCCGCACCGCGCTCTTTAGCTGGCTTCTCGCCCGGCATACTGGGGGCCAGTTCCTCATTCGTATTGAGGATACCGATACGGCGCGCTCGATTCCCGGCGCGATTGCGGCTCTGCTCGGCGGATTTGAGTGGCTGGAGATGGATTGGGACGAAGGTCCTGTCGTGGGTGGGCCGTATGGCCCGTATTTCCAGACGCAGCGCCGCGCGCTCTATGCCTCATGCGTGTCGCGCCTGATCGAGACAGGCGCCGCGTACCGCTGCTTCTGTACACCCGAGCGCCTGCAGGAGGTGCGCGAGGCCCAGCGCCAGGCGGGCCAGCCGCCGCGCTACGACCGACTGTGCCGCTCATTGACCACGGATGTAGCTGAAACGCGCGCCGCAGCGCGTGAGCCGTTCGTCGTGCGGCTGGCGACGCCGCTGGAGGGGCAGACGGTCGTCGAGGACGAGCTGCGCGGCGCCGTGGTCTTCGAGAACGCCAATCTGGACGATCCCGTGCTGCTGAAGACCAACGGGCTGCCAACCTATCACCTGGCGCACATCGTGGACGACCACTTTATGGGCATCACCCATGTCATCCGCGCTGAGGAATGGATTTCCAGCGCGCCACTGCATGTCCTGATCTACCACGCGCTCGGCTGGCCTGTTCCGCGCCTCGTCCATGTGCCCGACGTGCTGGGGCGCGAGGGCGGCAAGAAGCTGAGCAAGCGCTTCGGCGCGATACCGATTCTGGAGTACCGTGACCTCGGCTACCTGCCAGAGGCGGTGCTGAACTATATGGCGTTGCTCGGCTGGTCGTACGATGGCGAGACGGATGTCTTGAGCCGGGATGAGCTCATCGCAGCGTTCAGCCTGGATCGCGTCGGGACGGCTCCGGCGCGCT
>DATAOM010000487.1:0-2808 GCA_036265775.1 Ktedonobacterales bacterium
GTGTTCGGCGTCGTTGAGCGCACGCAGCATCGCCTCGGCCTCGATCAGGGTCTCGGCTGCGCGCTCGGTCTGACCCTCGGCCAGCGCGTTTTGTCCCGAACGCAGCCGCGCCAGCGCTTCCTCGCGCGCGGTATCGTGTGACGGAGCCATCCTGACGCCCCTCTCGTGAGAATGTTGGTCAATCTCACTGGAATGTACGGCAGGGGCGCATGTGACGTCAAAGGTGGGGTCACGGTGGGCATACCTGCCGCCTGTGCGAATGCGGTATGATGGCCCCATGCCCCGAAAGCCGCCAAGCATATCCGTGAGCATACGCCGTCATCAAGTCAAAGGCAGGGAGAGCGCCAGCAGGCGCGGAAAAGGATTCACGAAATGAATCTCACAACGCGACAGCGCAACTACCTTATCTCCGTCGGCGTCGTGCTCATCCTCGGCCTCATCGTCTTCCTGATCAATCGCGCCATGGGTCCAGGGAGCGGAACCACCCTAGGATCGCACCAGTTTGGCGTGCAAACGAAGACCTCTGGGTGTGTCGCCCATGGCGGCCTGCCAGATTCCGCCTGCACACCAGGAGCCATCCTCTCCAGTGGAACCAAGGACGCCATCTGCAAGCCGGGCTATGCTAGTTCCGTGCGCAATGTGCCGGATAGCGAGAAAAATCAGGACTATGCCGAATATGGCATCACGAGTCATGCGACGGGGCAGTATGAGGTGGACCATCTCGTCAGCCTGGAGTTGGGCGGTTCGAACGATATCGCCAACCTCTGGCCAGAGTTGGCGAATCCGACCCCTGGCTTCCACCAGAAAGATCAGGTGGAGAACTATTTGCACGATCAGGTCTGCTCCGGCGCAATCAGCCTGAACGACGCGCAGGTCGAGATCGCCACCGATTGGCTCAGTGTCTACCAGCGCATGCCCAAATAGCCGCGAAAAATCGCCATGAATAGCGCACAGGAGCATTCCCTCGATGTCAGGTGAGTGGCTGGAGTTGAGCGTCGCGGTCGCGCCGGAGACCGTCGAGTCGGTCACCGAGTTGATGAGCCGCTACATCAGCGGCGGCGTCGCCATTGAGGAGCCGTATCAACTGCTCGACGATGGCCAGGCGCACATCCCGATCCCCGGCGCGCCAGTCGTCGTGCGCTGCTACGTCCCAGCGGACGCCAGCGGCGAGGAGGCGCGCGCGCGCATTGAAGAGGGCTTGTGGCATCTGCGCCAGATCATCGGCGACCTGGGCGAGATCGGCCAGATCGAAACAAAGACGCTCGCCGAGGAGGACTGGGCCAACGCCTGGAAGGAGCACTATCAGGTCACGCATCTGGGCAGGCGCGTGGTCATCAAGCCGACGTGGCGCGAGTACGCGCCGCAGGGCGATGAGATTGTCGTCGAGCTGGACCCCGGCATGGCGTTCGGCACCGGGTTGCATCCCACCACGCGCAACTGCGTCCGGCTTCTCGAAGACATTGTTCGACCCGGCGACCGCGTGATCGATGTCGGCTGCGGATCGGGCATCCTGAGCATCGCGGCGCTGAAGCTCGGCGCAGCAAGTGTCCTCGCGCTAGATGTGAGCGCCGTCGCGGTGGAGGCGACTCGCGCCAACGCGAATGCGAACGGCGTTGGCGACCGGCTGGAGGCGCGCGTGGCGACGCTTGAGGGCGCGGCTGGCGAGCCATACCTTCCGCTACCGACGGATGTGGCGGTCCTCGGCGCAGATGTCGGGACGTACGACGTTGTGCTGGCGAACATCATCGCGCGCGTCATCGGGCAGCTCGCGCCCGCGCTGGCCCGCGCTGTGCGCCCCGGCGGCTGGCTGATCGCCAGCGGGATCATCGAGGAGCGTCGCGCCGAGGCAGAAGGGCCGCTGCTGGCCGCTGGACTGCATACCGAGCGCGAGCTGATCGAGGGCGACTGGGTGACGCTCGCGCTCACACGTCTCATCGAGCAGCCCTGATGCCCGCCGGACGCTTTCTGCTAGTGGAGACGCCGCTCGCGGAAGATACCGAGATCGAACTGCCGCCGGAGGTGGCGCATCAGGCGCGGGACGTGCTGCGGCTTGGCGTCGGTGGGATGCTACGGCTGCTGGATGGCGCGGGCGGCGAGTATCCCGCGCAGGTGATCGAGGTCAGCCGCAAGCGCGTGCTGGCGCGGCTGGGCGCGCGCGAGGAGGGGCTGCCCGATCCGCCAGTGCGCGTCACGCTCTGCCTGGGAATGCTCAAGGCGGCGAAGTTTGAGGTCGCGCTGCAGAAGTGCACCGAGTTGGGCGTGGCGGCGTTCTTCCCGCTGCTGACCGAGCGCGCGGTACGAGACGAGGTCAGCGAGGCAAAGCGGCGGCGCTGGCGTGGCATCCTGGCCGAGGCGCTGGAGCAGTGCGGCGGCTCGCATCTGCCTGAATTATCGCCGCCGCAGTCGTTATCCCAGACGCTCGCCGATCTGCCGCCCGGCGGGATCGCGCTCTTCCCCTGGGAGGAGACGCGCGAGCCATCGCTGCGCGCCGCGCTGGAGGAAGCTGTCGCGCAGGTTGACGGGGTTGAGCATGTACGCGAGGTACGGCTCTTCATCGGGCCGGAGGGCGGCTTCTCTCCCGCCGAGGCGGAGCTGGCGGAGCGCTCTGGCGCGCGGCTCGTCACGCTAGGGCGGCGCATCCTCCGCGCGGAGACGGCGGCCATCGTCGCCTCAGCGCTTACATTCGAAATCCTCGGTGCGCTGGAGTAGCATTCGGAATCAGGAAGGATCAATCCAATGCGCCAAGAGAATATTCACCAAGCTTCGACGGACACACCGGCTAGTGAGGCGTATACCAGCGACTTGACT
>DATAOM010000488.1:0-17707 GCA_036265775.1 Ktedonobacterales bacterium
GGCGCAACGGCGTCCATGATCATTCGTGACGCTGTTGATGGCGACCTTGCCCAGATCGCGCCCTTCTTTCGCGCCAGCGGCGACGATGGCGAGACCTACGCCTACCCTGAGGACCTGGACGACCAGGGCATCGCCGATCTCTGGCTGGAGCGACCGCCAGGTCGGTGCGTCGTCGCCGTGAGCGACGAGGGAGGCGTGGTGGGGAGCGCTAAGATAGGCCCTAACCGGCCAGGGCGTGGATCACACATTGCGACGGCCAGCTTCATGATCGCTCCAGAGGCGCAGGGCAAAGGCATTGGTCGCGCGCTGGGCGAGGAGGCGCTCCGCTGGGCGCGCGAGCAGGGATACGCTGGCATGCAGTTCAACGCGGTGGTGGAGACCAACGCCGCCGCTGTTCATCTGTGGCAATCGCTTGGCTTCGCCATCATGACGACGATCCCAGAAGCGTTCGAGCATCGGCGTCTTGGTCGCGTCGGACTGCATGTGATGTATCAGCGCCTCTAATGTGCCGCTAGTTCAACTTTGTGCTGGTCTCTGCTGGACGGCCCAACCGTTGCCGTCGGGATCGCTGAAGAAAATGAAGGAATTCCAGTCGCCGCCTGGCCCTTCCTTCTGGACGCCGTCGTCGAAGTGCTGGATCGGGCTGACATCCACACCACGCGAGACGAGCTCCGCTCGCGCCGCCTCGATATCGGCAACGACCAATTGCAGTCCTTTTATCGATCCCGGCGGCATGTCAGCAAGCCCCACGCCAATCGTGACTGAGCACGCAGATCCTGGCGGCGTCAACTGCACGACACGGAAGTTCTCGCCCATCTTTTGGTCAACATCCACATTGAATCCAATCTGCTCGCTATAGAACTGCTTCGCGCGGTCCACATCGCTGACGGGGACCACCACTACTTCGAGCTTCCAGTCCATGTTCTCTCATCCTTTCACGCGCATAAATGGCTCATGCTGTGGGGAAGGCACCCCACATCTATGACGATTCGCATCAACTCCTGCTGAGAGCCTGTGTTACGATTCCGGCGATCTGGGCGGCGGTACTGAAATCTGCGCTGGTGAACCGATTTTTGGTCAGCGCAAATGTGACTCCGGTGGCTGTGTCTGCGCTCGCATGGCTCCCGCCGACGCCTGACCATCCGAACACGGTCGCGTCATCGGCAGCCCCTGCTGATTCCGCTGATTCCGCCGATCCCGTCGCTGGACGACCAATAATATACCCCAGCGCCATCCTGACTCGGTTGCCGAAGACTTGGTCTACATCGTCCACCGCCACAGCGGAGATTTCTTGCAATCGCTCAGGCGAGATCAACTGCACGCCGTCTACCTCGCCCAGCAGGGCGGCATACATGCGCGCTATCGCTCGCGCCGACACTGTGCCGCCCGCAGGAACATCGGACATCAGGAAGTCAGTGCGATTGTAGAGGTCGGCGCCCGGCTGGACTGCCAGCGGCGCCGCTTTGAAGAGCAACGGCATCATCTCTTCAAACTGCTTGATCTGTTCGGCGCTTAGCGGCGGCTCGCCTGCTTCCAACCGCGCTAGCCGTCCCAATTGCGACGCTGGAACGCCGAAGTACATTTCATCGGCGACGCCGAGCGGTCCCGCCACTTCCTCGCGCAGAACCTGGGAGATCGTCTTGCCGGTGGCCCGGCGAACGATCTCGCCGATGATGTAGCCGTATGTCAGCGCGTGATAACCAAACTTGGAGCCTGGCTCCCACCAGGGTTCGGCGTCGGCGATCACCGCGCACATTTTCTGCCAGTCGCACAGATCCTCTGGCGTCGTGTCCGCTGGCACGCCTGGCACACCGACGGTGTGGGTCAGCGCGTGGCGGATAGTCGCGCCGCGCTTGCCGTGCGCGCCGAACTCCGGCCACAGCTCGACGATGCGCGTGTCATAGTTGAAGACGCCGCGTTCCACCAACATATGCGCCACGGTCGAGGTCATACCCTTGCCGGTCGAGGCGCTGAAGAACGGCGTATCGGCGGTGACGGTGCGGCCTGTGGCTGGATCCGCCACGCCCGCGACGGTGTCTACAACCAGCTTTCCCCTCCGGTACACCGCAACCTGCATGCCCGTCTCAACACCAGACGCGACAAGCTGGTCAATGGCTTGCTGGACGCGCTGCTGAGCGTCGCTCATGCTCTATCTCCCTCATACTGACGCACAAAGCTCATGGAAGCGACCTTATTTCACGACACGGTACGAGAGGTGGATAGCCCCCGGCGTCTCAAGCGTGCGAATATGTTCCAGGTGGAGCGGCTCTGGGCCGAGGTGATCGAAGAGGCGAACGCCTTCCCCAAGCAGCACCGGGGCAATGCTGAGATGGAACTCGTCGAGCAGCCCAGCCTTCAGAGCTTGTTGGACGGAGCTGGCGCCATGCAGGGCGACGTTCTTCTCTCCGGCAAGTTCCTGAGCCTTCGCCATCGCGGCTTCAATGCCGCCGGTGATGAAGTAATACTGTGTCTTGCCCTTTTTCACCGGCTCTCGTGGCTGCGATTGCAGCACGATCACCGGCCAGGCGGGGGCCGTGCCATCGGGGAAGACCCAGCCGTTCTCGCCGTCAATCTGGTCGAAGCTCCTGTGTCCCATGATGACCGCGCCGGTCTCATTGAGCGAATCGCCCATGATGTCATGGAGCCGGTCCCAGGCGTTGGCAAACCAGGCGAAGACCTCCGAGACGTCGTCATCCTTGCCGGCAATGAAGCCATCGAGTGAGGACGAGAGGCCAAACAATACCTTACCCATCGTGATCTCCAATCTTCGCGCATGTCTTCGCGCATGCGCCGTGATATGGCGCCTGACTTCGCTGTATGGTCGGCGCACTGGCGGAATCTGACATCAGAACTCCTCCTGATGCAATCCGCGATCTGTTGGCAGTCCTTTAGCCGCGCACTGAGAAGTTGAAGCGGGTTGCGCCGTACGGCTCCGCGGCGCCAAGCGCATAAACGGTTTCAACCGTGAACTCATAGATATCCCACGGCGGCGGTCCGGCCGAGGGCGCGCTGTAGGGCGCGGTGAGCGAGGCGTCGCCCTCGATGACGGTCGCCTCCCAGCCGTCGGCCCGAAACGCTTCCGCGATGCGTTCAGCAGTTGCGACGTCGCGGACCTGGCTCGCCGCTCCCTCAAAGACGAGATCGAACGGCTCAGTGGCGACACAGAGCGTGCAATGCGGATTCTCGCGGAGATTCTTCGACTTCCGCGTTCCCGCGCCAGAGGTGAAGTAAAAGGCGCCATCCACCCAGAGCGCGCCCAGAGGCATGACATGTGGCGCGCCGTTTGGGTTCGCCGTCGCTAGCCAAACGGTATGGCGGTTGGGTCCACCCGTCGCAGGGGCCTGCGTCAGCCCTCCCGCGAGCCGCTCAAGCACCCGCTCCCAGGAGATGAGTGGCGCGCCGTAGCCATCGAGATTGCGAGCAGGAGTAGGTTCTGGCGGTAGCGCCGTCATAAGCGGTTCCTTCCCACCTTCAGGATGTTGTCGCCGGCGCCTGCGGCTCGGTTTGCATTCGCGCGAGCAAGGCATCGAGCTTCTCCATGCCATCGTTGACGCCTGACTCCATGCCGGAGGCGATCATGCCGTCGCGGTCCTCGACCGACTGGAAGACTGAGATGGCGCGCGAAAGCGTCTTGCCGTCGCGCTCCTCCAGGGTGAGCGTCTCCAGCGAGACGTGGCCGGGATAACCCTCGAACTCGAAGGTGCGCACAACGCTATCCGGCGACGGTTCGCCGTGGAAGACGCCGTGAAATCCCGCCTCGAGGCCGTTCTCGTCGCGGTGGATGTAGCGGTACCTGCCGCCGTCGCGCAACTCGTGCCGCTCAATCGTCATGGTCAGCCGCTTTGGACCGAGCCACTGCACGAGTAACTCCGGGTCGGTATATGCGCGGTAGACCAGTTCACGCGGGGCGTCGAACTCGCGCATGATCACGATCTGCTGCGCGCCTGGCTCCGCCACAATCTCTGTCTTCGCCGTCTTGTTCGTCGTCATTGCGGTGTTCCTCCTGCTGAATGTCTGCACGTTCGGCTTCATCCTGCCTCACTGCGGTCGCTCTGTCTGCTGGCCCTCCTTGCCCTGTGTCTTTTCATCCTGTTGCGCCTGCAATTCCTTGAGGAGGATATCGAGCCGGTCGTGGCTCTCCTCCCAGAACTCGCGGTAGCCCGCCAGCCATGCGGTCGCGGCGCGCAGCGGTTCGGCCTCAAGGTGGCTGTAGCGCGCGGTGGCGCGGCGGCGGCGCGAGATCAGCCCTGCCTCTTCGAGCACCTTCAGATGCCGCGAGATCGCCGGCTGCGAGACGCGGAAGGGCGCAGCAAGCTGCCCAACCGTCGCATCGCCCGCCGTCAGTTGCGCCAGAATCGCGCGCCGCGTAGGATCGGCGAGCGCGCCAAAGACGGCGCTGAGCTGATCGCCTGACATGATAACCACCTCTTTATATAACCGATGTGTTAAATATATGCTGTGGCGCATTGCTGTGTCAAGCTGGAGATCTTGACTTCACAGACAGGTAGAGATTCGCGCGCGGAAACGACTATCGCAGGGGGTACACGATGAGGTTCTCGGCGAAGGCTAGCGCTATCCCTGGCGGCGGGATTTCTCGCGCTTGTGGCTGTGCGGCTCCTTGCGCTCGGCCAGTGTCACGCCCGGCACCTCGCGCAATTCGCGCAGCACGCTTTCCAGGTCCTCTGGGCGATGAATCTCCAGCACGGCCTCGATCACGGCAGAATGTGGGCGCTTCTTCGATACCGACTCGACCTTGACCATATTGATCTTGCGGTTCGTGATGATCCCCGTCACATCGCGCAGCAGCCCTGTGCGATCTCCACCCTCGACGATGATATGCGCGCGTAGCGTCTGGGGAGCGTCCGTATCGCCTTCCTTGGGCCACGCGACGGCGATGACGCGCTCCGGCTCGCGCTCGGCGAGCGAACGCAGGTTGGCGCAGGTGGCGCGGTGAATGACGACGCCACGGCCGCGTGTCACGAAGCCGACGATCTCATCGCCGGGCAGCGGATTGCAGCAGGCGCCAAGTCGAGTCATTAGCCCGGCCATACCAGCGACGCTTGCTCCGGTTCGCTCCTCGCGCGGCGCGGCGATCGGAGCGGGAACCTCCGCTGCGGCCAGTTCCGCCGCCGTTGGGATCTTCAGCCGCTCGCGCACCTTCGTGAGCAGCGCCGACATGCGCACGCTATCACGCGCCAGCGCTACCAGCAGCGCATCCACGTTGGGCTGATTGAACTCACTGGCGAGCCAGCGCAGGTCGTCGTCGGCGACATCCTCGATGCCCTTGCGCAGCCCCAGGATGCGCAACTCGCGGTCGAGGCGCTCGCGCCCGATCTGTAGATCGATATCGCGTTCGTGTTCTTTGAGGTAGCGGGTGATGTGCTGGCGCGCCGCCTTGGTGCGGGCGAAGCGCAGCCAGTCGCGTGTAGGGTGGGCGTCGTTACGGCGGATGATGTCCACCACGTCTCCGCCGTGCAGTTCGTAGTCGAGCGGCACCATGCGCTTCACCAGTCGCCCGGAGCCGTCGTCCGTCGTGACCCGCGCCCCGGCGACATGGTTGCCCAGTTCAGAATGAATGCGGTAGGCGAAATCGAGCGGCGTCGAACCCGCAGGCAGCTCTTTTACATCGCCCGCCGGGGTGAAGACGAAGATCTGCTCTTTGAGCACGTCGGCCTTGACCGCCTCCAGCGCGCGCTGTGCGCCTGCCGCGCCGGGAGCGCGCAACTCCTGCTGCCACTCCTGCACCTGTTGCATCCAGGCCTGGAGCGGCTTGGCCTTCGCGGTGGCGGTGTCACCGATATCCTTGTAATACCAGTGCATCGCCACGCCATACTCGGCCAACTGGTGCATCTCGTGCGTACGAATCTGGATCTCCGCCAGTTGGTCCTCCAGGAAGACCGTCGTGTGCAGCGACTGATAGCCGTTGGGCTTAGGCGCGGCGATGAAGTCCTTGATGCGCCCATCCTTTGGCCGCCACAGCTCATGGACGTGACCCAGCGCCTGGTAGCACTCGGCGACGGTGTTGACGATGATGCGGAAGGCGAGAATGTCGAAGAGGCCGGTCAGGTCGCGGCTGCCGGAGCGCTTGACCTTGCGGTAGATGCTGTAGAGGTGCTTGACACGGCCAGAGACCTCCGCTGCGACGCCGATGGCGCGCATCTCCTCGCGCAGGATCGCACAGACGCGCTCGACGTAGCCCCGCCGCCCCTGAGCCTCCTCGGCGACCGCCTCGCTCAGCCAGCGATACTCCTCCGGCTCCAGCACGGCGAAGGCGACATCCTCCAGTTCCCCCTCGACACGTCCCATGCCCAGTCGCGCGGCGAGTGGCGCGTAGACCTCGCGCGTCTCCTCGGCCAGCATCAGGCATTCCTCAAGCGTCCAGGCAGGTGGAGCGAATGATGCGACCTGTGGACCGGAATCTTCGATCTTGCCTGCCTGCGAGGTGGGCTGGCCGGCGTGCGCGCGCCAGCGATCGGCAGCCTTGCGCACCGAACGCATCAGGCGCAGTTGTTCGGCGATCTTGATGATGACGACGCGCGGATCTTCGGCGACCGAGAGGAACATGCGCCGGAGCCCATCGGCGTCCTGCCGCTTGCGCCGCTCGCGGCTTTTCTTGCGCTCGCGATCCGCCTCGACGCCGTCTGATTCGGCCAGGGCGGAGCGCCGCAGCGTCGCGCCGGAACGTTGCGTAGACTCGAAGCGTTCGAGACTCTCGATGACGCTCGCCACCTGGTCGCCAAAGGTCGCGCCGACGCGCTCGCGCGCATCCGCCAGGGCGATCACGCCGCTGGTGAGCGGTGGATAGATCAGCACAGCCACCAGCGTCACGGCGTCGATACGGAGCGATTCGGCGAGCGTCTGCGCGGTGGAGACCGCCTCGGTCAGCGCCATCTCGAAGTCGTCAACCTCGCCCGGCGCGCTCTGCCCACCATCCAGCGCGCGGCGCTCGCTGACCTCGTGCAAGAAGCGCAGCGTGTCAGCGACGGCGCTCACGTCGTCTGGCTCCAGATATGCCTCGACGGCTTTGAGCAGCCGCCCCTCGTTGAGGAACGGCGAGCCGCCGGGAAAGGTTGTCTCATGTGTATCAGCGGTCATTGGCAATTTTCCGCGCGTCTAGTCGCATCCTTTGCGGGTGTCGCGCTCAACATGGGTCACGCCGGGCGCCGCGCGCAGCTTGCGCAGAACGGTGTCGCGGCGCATATCAAGTGGCATCTCGAGCGTCAGGCTGATCGCCGCTTTGTAGCGGTCCTGGTTCGCCGTGGCCACCGCATGGATGACGCTCAACCCCAGCGCGGCCACAATTGATGATACCTCATACATCAGGCCAGGGTGGTCCTGTCCCCAGATCGCCAGCCGCAGTCGGTATGGCCCTGGCTCGATGCGGTCCCAGGTCACGCGCAACGGCTCTGCCCAGGGTTCGCCGCGCTCGCGCCGCCGCTCGAGCATCGCACGCAGCCGCAGACAGCAGGCGCGGTGGATGCTCACCACCGCGCCACGCTCCGCCAGCCCTAGAATCTCATCGCCCGGACAGGGATAACAGCAGCTCGCCAGCCGCGTGATCGCCTGCTCGCCATCGGGATGGGTCAGCGGCTCGGCAGGCGCATCCTTATGGGCCGTGGCGCGCGCCGCATCCTCCGACTCCTCCCTGCGCGGAGTTGAGCCGCCAAGTTCCTGGCGCGCACGCAGGCGCAGCGCACGCACAATCTTCTCGCGCGCGTAGCGGGTAACGGCTAGCTCGCGCCAGTCCGGCTGCGGATAGACGTTGGGGTCGGTCAGAATCTCGACCACGTCGCCGGTCTGTAGCACGTAGTCAATGGGAACCTCGCGCCCCAGCAGCGCGCCGCCGGGCGAGGTCGTCTGGATGCGCGCGCCCACCGCGTGGTCGCCGATGTTTGTGTGAATCTGGTACGCGAGGTCCAGCGCCGTTGCGCCCGCCGGCAGCTCGCGCGACTCACCATGCGGCGTGAAGACGAAGACCTGCGCCTCGAACATCTCGTCGCGGATCGCGTCCACGAAGTCGAGCGCGCTGAGTTTGAGGTCATGCTCCCAGCTAGCAAGCTGCTGGACCCAGAGCGGCTGCTCCTCGCGTACCTGCCCGGTGGGATCGTGAATGCCGATGGCCGCGCGCTCCAGCCAGACCGTCGCCACGCCGTGCAGCGCCGCGCGATGCATCTGGTGCGTGCGGATGTGTACCTGCGCAAGGCGGCCATCCAGCGCGAAGACGGCGGTGTGCAGCGAGCGGTAGCCGTTGGCCTTGGCATTGGAGATGTAGTCGCGGATGCGCTCGTAGGGCAGCCAGAGTCGGTGAATGTAGCCGAGCGCCTGGTAGCAGTCCGGGATGGTGGTGACCAGCACGCGGAAGGCGATCAGATCGTTGAGCATCAGGACGTCGGTCCCGACCTCATGCGCTTCGACCCAGGCGCGATAGGGGCGTTTGAGCCGCCAGTTGACCGCCGCAGGAATGCCGCTGGCAGCTAGCTCACGCCGCATACGGTCGCACATGCGCTGCGCCCACTTGGCGCGCTTCGCCTCCTCGTCACGCAGCATCCGGCTGACGCGTGCGAACTCGGCGGGGTACAGGTAGGAGAAAGCGAGATCTTCCATCTCGCCCTTGACGCCGTAGAGGCCAATACGTCCGGCGAGCGGCGCATAGATCTCCAGCGCCTCGCGCGACTTCACCTCGCGCTGGCGATCGGACATCGACGCAAGCGTGCGCATATTGTGCAGGCGGTCGGCTAGCTTGAGCAGGACGACGCGCGGGTCGCGCATCATCGTGAGGAAGAGCTTGTGGACTGTCTCGGCGTTGGCGCGCTCTTTGCGTTCTTTGCGCTCCTGCGCGCTGAGCGACGGTGAGGAGGATCCTGGAGCGCGCGCATCGCCCTGCTTGGGCGCCTCGACCGCGCCGAACTTGGTTACGCCGTCCACAATCTCACTGATCTCCTCGCCAAAGGTGGCTTGCAGAGTCTCTAGCGAGATATCGGTGTCCTCAGCGGTGTCGTGCAGGAGCGCGGCGGCGATGCCCTGGGCGTCCACCGCGAGGCCAGCGAGGATAGCCGCGACGGCGATGGGATGCTCGATGAACGGCTCGCCCGACTTGCGGAACGCGCCGTTGTGCGCCTCATAGCCTAGCACATAAGCGGCGCGGATCAGGTCAAGATCTTCTGGCGCGAGATAGCGCGCGCAGAGGTCGAGCAGGCGAGTGAACGAGTCGAGGAGCGGCGTCGTGGCGAAGCGGGCGAGCAGATCGCGCTGAAGATCGGACGAGGAGGGCGTGGTCTTACGTATAGTCTGGTTTCCGGTTGCGTCAGCAGTCGTGGTCTGGGCGCGACGGGTCGAGCGTGACGAGCGGGCGCGCCGGAAGACAGCGGGAGTACGCATCTCGCCTGCCTCCAATCTCGTGGCCCGGTCATACTCCGGTTACGCTGTGCCCAACCACATCGCGCGCATCACTCGTCATAGGAAAACACGCCTGTGCGATGAATGGGATATACAGGGAATACGTCGCGCGTTTGGCGCCGGATACATATGGGGATACACATCCAGATACACAAACGCGCAGGCTGCTCCATGCATGCCCGCGCGCTCAGATCGTCGCCATTGACCTCGCGTGTGTATCATTATCGTCTAACGCGCCAGCGCAGTCAAGCGCGCCTGCTTCCTGCTCATTGCGCCGCTAAAATTGGTCATTACCAGGTCAGTTTACCTACCAGCCTTGACATGAATTGTGCGGAATCGTATAGTACGAAATCGTATGAATGAGCATGCAACACTCCATCTCGTTCCCGCGCTTGAGCGCGCTACCCACGCAGTGGCTCTCTGGATCGAGCGCGCATTCGCCGATCTCCGCCTAACCCAGGCGGAGGCGCATGTGCTCGCCGCGCTCAGCGAAATCGCTCCCTGCTCGATCAACGACCTGCATCACCGCTTTGGTCATAAGCGCTCAACGCTGACCAGCCTGCTGGACCGGCTGGAGGAGCGCGGCTGGGTGCGACGCGGGACGCATCCAGCCTCACGCCGTCTGGTGCTGGTGGAGTTGACGGAGGATGGTCGCCTGGTCGCCGAGCGTGTCCAATCGACGGTTCAGGAATTGGAAGCGCGTTTGATGTCCCAGCTTGATAGCGCCGACATAGCAGCGTTCGCGCGTGTCTTGTCTGCGCTGGAGGAGGAACTGCGATGAGTGAGGATGAGATCATCCACGCGGCGCTGGCGGAAGTGATGTCTGGGGGTGGGTTCCATCATCGAGATCACATCCGTCTGGCCTGGCGTCTGAACCGCGAACTGGGCGTAGATGCTGCGCCTGGAGCTATCGCACGGGCGATCCAGCTTGTCGCGGCGCATCATGGCGAGCCGGGAAAGTATCACGAGACACTGACGCAATTCTGGGCGTGTATGGTTGGCTATCATACGCAGCGAGGGCCTGAGTTCACGGACTTCGAGCAGTTCATCGCCGCATATCCAGAGTTGCTCGATAAGGAACTGCCTGTGCGCCATTGGCGACACGAGACGCTGTATAGCGACGCCGCCCGCGCCGCATGGGTCGAGCCAGACATAGTCGCGCTGCCTGGCTAAGCGCTCCGTTGCCACTTACGCTGATCATCAGGAGAATGCATCCAGTGGTGTCGTAGATCGGCGCAATAGGCGGAGAAGGGAGCGCAGAGCATGGATGAGATCGAGGCGCGCGTACGAGAGATGATCCGCGCGAGCGATATCCCGGCCGAGGTCGCGACGGCACTCCAGGACTCACTGCGCTACTCGATCCGTTTGCATACGGCTTTGGCGAGCGATGAGGACCTGGCGTTGGGCGCCACGAAGATCGGCGGGCTGCCCGACCTGCCGCCAGACACGCTGTGGCCGGAGTGGCGAGGCGCGCCACTCAACTTCCTCGCGCAGATACACCTTGCCGATGTCGCCACGTATGATCCTGAGGGCGAGCTACCCCACGAGGGTGTGCTCTCGTTCTTCTTCGATTACACGAATTGGGCCAAGCCGGGACGTGAAGCGGAAGGCTCGCTCGCCACAGTGCTCTATGTGCCTGAAGGCGCGCTGCTTCAGCGCCAACCTTGGCCAGAAGCGCTGCCGATGCGCGAACGCTATGCGCCGCTCGCCGCGACCTCGTTTAGCCGTGAGTTGACCGCGCCCGAATCCGATGGCCCTTTCATTGAGCGATTCGGATACTCGCTGCAATGGCTCTATTTGCCTGACGAATGGCTACCAGAGGGTTCGTACGAACCTGCCATGATTGCAAGGCGCATTGGAGACTTAATGTCCGACATTGGTAAATTCCTCCATGACACGTACGACTCCAGTGGGTGGCTCCATCGTCTGCTGGGCTATGGTGACGGCATACAGGGCGGCGTGGAATTCGGCTGGCAATCGCTCGCCAAAGCAATTGCCGAAGGAGAATCAGCACAGCCAGCGTTCGGTACAGTTCAAGAGGCTGATTGGCGGCTGCTGTTGCAGGTGGATTCGGATGAAAATGGTATGACCTGGGGCGACGTCGGACGTATATGACGTCGGACGTATATATTATGGACTGCCGCGAGAGGCGTTCGCCGCGCGCGACTTCAGCCAGACCATCGCCGAACTCCAATGCACATGATTGCCGCGACTATTGCCCTTGCCCAGGCGTTCTATTATCTTCGGTGAGCGTTTTTTTGCTGTGGCGCCTTTCCCTGAATGTCCGGGAAGAATGGGATGGTGAGCCGTCTGTCTCATACCAGGGGTCCTGCTATTTATAGGAATGGCAAGGGCATGTGCACTGCGCGTCCAGCAAGGAATATTCAGGGGTGGGCGTGCTTGAAGCTACTGTCAGACTCTCTGGCGCGACTTGACGGCATGTGGTAGAAGTTACCAACGAGGCCCTGCAGCGGATGCGGTGGCCCGTAGACAGTAAGATGCGCGACCAACACCAAACCAAATGAAACCAGCAGACGTATCGGGATGTATCACACCCGTAGCATAACCACAACACGTGAGGTAGCCAGCGGATGGCAAAGAACTTAGTCATCGTCGAATCGCCGGCGAAGGCGAAGACGATAGAGAAATTTTTGGGTGGCGATTTCGAGGTGCGCGCCTCGATGGGCCACATCATGGACCTGCCGCAGAAGGGGCTGGGTGTCGAGGTCAAGAAAGGCTTCGCGCCCAAGTACGTCCCCATCGAGAAGAAAGAGGCGCTGCTCAAGGAGCTCAAGAGCGCGAGCCGCAAGGCCGAGACGGTCTACCTCGCGCCCGACCCCGACCGCGAGGGCGAGTTCATCGCGTGGTCCTTGCAGCAGCTTCTTGGGTTGCGCAAGCCCAAGCGCGCCGTCTTCAATGAGATCACGAAGCGCGCCGTGCAGGACGCCATCGCCAACCCGCGTGAGATTGACGAGGACCTTTTCAACGCGCAGCAGGCGCGTCGCGTGCTGGACCGGCTCGTCGGCTACAAGATCAGTCCGCTGCTGTGGCGGCGTGTGCAGTCTGGCACGAGCGCCGGGCGTGTGCAGTCGGTCGCAGTGCGGCTGATCTGCGAGCGCGAGAACGAGATCCGCGCCTTCGTTCCAGAGGAATACTGGACCATCGAGGCGACGCTGAGCAAGCTGCGCGAGCGCGAGACCTTCGTCGCCACGCTGATCGGACGCCAGGGCAGCGCCGAGGTCAACGACGCGGCGGAAGATGAGCCTGGAACCAACGGTAGCAACGGCGCCAATGGGACGAATGGCTCGAACGGAACAAACGGAACGAATGGTGCGCGCGAGAAGCGCCGCATGCGCATCACCTCCGGCGAAGAGGCGCAGGCGTTGCTCAAGGAGCTTGAGGGCGCGACCTATGTCGTCCTCAAGGTTGAGCAGCGCGACGTGCGCCGCCAGCCGTTCCTGCCCTACACCACCAGCACGCTCCAGCAGGACGCCTCGGTGCGGCTGCGCTACAAGCCCAAGCGCACGATGAGCATCGCGCAGGCGCTCTACGAGGGCATCGAGCTGGGCGACCAGGGGCATCAGGGCCTCATCACCTACATGCGCACCGACTCGACGCGCATCTCCGAGGAGGCGCAGGTCGCCGTCAAGCAGTACATCACCCAGACCTTCGGCAAGGACTATACAGGAACTGGGCGCACCGGCAAGGCCAAGGCCACCGTGCAGGACGCCCATGAGGCCATCCGTCCGACCGACGTGACGCTCATCCCCGATCAGGTCAAGCGCTATCTCACACCAGAGCAGCACAAGCTCTACGAGCTGATCTGGCGGCGCTTCGTCGCGTCGTTCATGACGCCAGCGATCTTCGACACCGTGCGCGCCGACATCGGGGCCGCGAAGCTCATCTTCCGCGCCACCGGCTCGACGCTCAAGTTCGCCGGGTTCTACGCCGTCTGGCCGCGCGAGGACGACGGCGACACGTTGCCGCCGCTCGCGCCGAGTGAGGAACTGACACTGCGCAAGCTCTCGCCGGAGCAGCACTTCACGCAGCCGCCCCCACGCTTCACCGAGGCGAGCCTCATCAAGGAACTGGAGGAGCGCGGCATCGGGCGCCCCAGCACCTACGTGCCCATCGTCAGCACGATTCAGGATCGCGGCTATGTCGAGCAGCAGGAGCGCAAGTTCACGCCAACCTGGCTTGGCGAGACGGTCAACGAGCTGATGATTAAGCACTTCCCCGACATCGTGGACGCCAACTTCACGGCGGACATGGAGCGCAAGCTCGACGACGTGGAGGAGGGCAAGCAGGTCTGGACCGCCTTCCTCGACGACTTCTACGCCGCCTTCAGCGAGCGGCTGGAGCGCGCGACGAGCGAGATGGAGAAGGTGCAGAAGCCCGTCGAGGAGTTGGATGAACTCTGCCCGACCTGCGGCAAGCATCTGGTCATTCGCAGCGGGCGCTTCGGCAAGTTCATCTCCTGTTCCGGCTATCCAGAGTGCTCGTACAAGCGCGCGATTGTGAACAAGACGGGCGTGCTCTGCCCGGTGGACGGTGGCGATCTGGTCGAGCGGCGCGGCAAGAAGACGGGCAAGGTCTTCTATGGCTGCGCGAACTTCCCGACCTGCAACTTCGTCGTCTGGGATCGCCCACTAACGGTTCCCTGCCCTGAGTGTGGCGGATTGCTGACGCTGCCCAACGGCAAGGAAGAGGCTTCGTGCGTCCAGTGTGGCGCGCTGGTGAAGGGGGCGCTGGAGGGCGCGCCGGTCGTCGTGGGACATCGCGCGATCACGGAGCGTCCCGCCAGGGCGGCGCGCGCGTCCTCGAATGGACGGTCATCTACGGCGAAGACGGGCGCGAAGGGCAAGGCGCCAACCAGACTCAAAGCGAAGACGACCACCAAGCGCGCGACGGCGAAGCAGTCCACAACGGCGCGCAAGACGACGAGTCGCACGACTACGCGCACGCCAGCGGCCGTCTAACAACGCAGAGTTAGGTGTAGGGGCGTGATAGATCACGCCCCTGGCTTCCCTTTCATGCCTACTGCTCCCTACTCTCCCTGCCGAACACGCGCCAGGAACAATTGAAGCGCACGAGAGTCTTTCTCGTCGCCGGTTGTTTCTGCTCGCATGTCGCTACGTGGTATGCTGAATGTGACTCACGTCTTCATATTGGAATGGCGGACTCATGCACAACACAAGTGATGACCGGATGCGCGCGACGACCATCCTCGCGGTGCGGCGTGGCGACGAGGTGGCGATGGCTGGCGACGGGCAGGTGACCCTCGGCGACATCGTCATGAAGCACAGCGCGCGCAAGATACGCCGCCTCGCGGGGGGCAACGCGCTGGCAGGCTTCGCTGGCTCGACCTCCGACGCGCTGACGCTCTTCGACAAATTCGAGGCGATGCTCGAGCGCTACCAGGGCAACGTGCGCCGCGCCGCCGTCGAGTTGAGCAAGGATTGGCGCCGTGACAAGTTCCTGCGCCGGTTGGAGGCGATGCTATTGGTGGCGAGCCGCGAGGGCATCCTGATGCTGACAGGGGATGGCGACGTAATCGAGCCGGATGAAGGCGTCGCCGCCATCGGATCGGGCGGCCCCTACGCCCAGGCCGCCGCGCGCGCGCTGTTGGCTCACACCGAGATGAGCGCCGCCGAGATCGCGCGTTCGGCGATGGAGATCGCCGCCTCGCTGTGTATCTACACCAACCAGGAGATCCTGCTCTACACCCTGGAGAACGTTCAGGGGAGCGCCGAGCCAGCCGCAACTGGAACAAACGGCGCGACGGTTACGGCGGATTGATTCAGCATATTTCAAGTGATCTGGCCAGCGTCCCAGCGTCTATTGAGCGCGTTTCAATGCAGATTTCTGGAGGGTATTTCCAAAGACATTCCGCTCTTCGTTACGTATACAGAAGGATAAAATCGTAGCGACATGTATCTCTTTCAGGAGGCTCATCGTCAACCCTCTCAAAGACCCTATTATTTGCATTGTCCATGGGATTCGCCGTCGTGTAGGCAGGAGCGTAGCGCATGAAGAACCTGACGCCACAAGAGATCGTCCGCGAGCTGGACCGCTATATCGTCGGACAGAACGACGCCAAGCGCGCCGTCGCCATTGCCATGCGCAACCGCTACCGCCGCCTTGTACTGCCTGAAGAGCAGCGTGCTGAGATCATACCCAAGAACATTCTCATGATCGGACCGACCGGTGTGGGCAAGACCGAGATCGCCCGCCGCCTGGCGAAGCTGGCCGACGCTCCGTTCGTGAAGGTTGAGGCCACCAAGTTCACGCAGGTCGGCTACGTTGGACGCGACGTGGAGGCGATCGCGCGCGACCTGATGGACGCCGCCGTCACGATGGCGCACGACGAGCGTGTGGCCCTCGTGCGCGAGCGCGCGGCGCAAGTGGCGGATAAGCGCATCGTGGAGATACTGGCGCGGCGCGAGACCGTTGAGGAGCCAACCACGGAACTGCGCGCACGCGCCTCAACTGGCTCGACGAAGGCTCGCGCCAATGGCGTCGCAGTCGCGACACAAACGGCGAGCGCGAGCGGCCCCGCCGCGAAGGCAAAGTCGCGCCGACCATCGCGGAAGGCCCTTGAGAAGACTCTGGCCGACCAGCTCGC
Organism: Ktedonobacterales bacterium; assembly: GCA_036265775.1. Taxonomy (GTDB): domain Bacteria; phylum Chloroflexota; class Ktedonobacteria; order Ktedonobacterales; family JADMIN01; genus DASWAC01. Next base: position 16,022 of record DATAOM010000488.1, read on the forward strand.
GCGCAACGAACTTGACGAGCAGATCATCGAGATCGAGCTGGAGCAGGAAGAGAACCTCTCGGCGATGTTCGAGTTCGTCTCTGATCTCTCCGATGATCCCGCCGACGGCTTCCAGGAACTGCTTAACGCCATGCCATCCGGGCGCAAGCGGCTGCGGCGCGTCTCGGTGAAAGACGCGCGCCGCCTGCTGACGCAGGAGGAGGCCAACAAGTTGATCGACCCCGACGCGGTGGTAGAGCAGGCGACGCAGCGCGCCGAGCAGACCGGCATCGTCTTTCTGGACGAGATCGATAAGATTGTGGGTAGTAAGGTGGACACCGGCCCCGATGTGTCTGGCGAGGGCGTCCAGCGCGACCTGCTACCGATGATCGAGGGCACGACGACGATGACGCGTTACGGTCCTGTCAAGACGGACCATGTCTTGTGGATCGCGGCGGGCGCGTTCTCAAGCACGAAGCCGTCTGATCTGATTCCAGAGCTACAGGGCCGTCTACCGCTGCGTGTCGAACTGGCGCCGCTGGCGCCGGAGGACTACCAGCGCATCCTGACGCAGCCAGAGAACGCGCTGACGCGGCAGTACACGGCGCTGCTGGGCGTCGAAGACGTCACGCTGGAGTTCACCGAGGATGGGATCACCGAGCTGGCCCGCTATGCTCAGGAGATGAACGAGCGGGTCGAAAACATCGGCGCGCGACGGCTGCATACGATCATGGAGAAGCTGCTCGAAGAGGTCTCCTTCGCCGCCAGCGAGCGCGCGGGCGAGACCGTGACCGTGGACGCCGCCTTTGTGCGTGATCGCCTCGGCAATCTGATCGCCGACGAGGACCTCAGCCGCTACATTTTGTGATACTTTCTTCTGTGGCGCTACCAGCCGCCAGCGTACTCCAGCGAGAGGGCGTCTACCTGCGTGGCCAGCCATTGCCAGTGCAGTTGGTTGAGTTGGCGAATATGCAGATGATCGTGCGCGACCCATGCGCCCAGCACGTCGCCAGCTGTCATCTTACCTGCGATCGGGTGGGTGTGCGCAGCGCTCCAGTCTGGATGTGACAGGGAATCTAGCCACGTCAGTGAACGCTCGCGCTCCTGCATGAAGGCAGTTATCATCGCCTGCAGGTCGCGCTGATTGTAGGCGCGTTCCGTCACCCATCCTGGTGGATTGATCGGCGGCCAGTCTGCGTCGGGATGATGCAAGATGAGATCAAGGCGCTGACGGAAGTCTTCACGCTCCTCATCGTGCAGATGACAGATGACTTCCAGGAGCGACCACTCTTCAGGGGTTGGTTTCCATCGCGCCTGCTCCGGCGTGGCGCCCTCGGCAAGCGCGACGATACCTGCTGCGCTCTGCCGTAGCCGGATGCGGCAATATGCGATATCCATGCGCTGCTCCTTTCGCAGGGACGATTTCGCTCGCTTTGAGCGTATGCCTGCATCACTTCACAGGGCTAGGTGAGGTTGCGGATCGCCAAGATCAGTGCGACAAGCCAGACGACGATGAACAGAGCGACGCCGTAGCCAAGCACGAGCCCGATGACTGGCAGGACTGCGCTCGACTTCTCGTTGAGCGCGCTTGCCAGCGCGCTGTGGCCGAAGACGACGCCCACAATCGCCAGAATCAGCGTGACGCCTGCCGCTGGCCGGACCAGTTGGTATACACGCCAGATTACTGAGGCGACGAAGATGACGATA
>DATAOM010000489.1:0-5759 GCA_036265775.1 Ktedonobacterales bacterium
GAGCGGTATGAGCAGGGCCGACGGCAGGCGGAGCGCCGAGAAGCGGCGTCGTCATGGCTCCTGGAGATGCGCGACGACCGCCAGTCGCTCGCCATCGAATTGCGAACGTTCGATGTGCGCGACGATGATGGGCAGGTCATCGGCCGTGGGCTGTTGTTGCGCGACGTGACGCAGCAGCGCGAAGTGGATCGTTTCAAGAGCACATTGCTGGCGGCGGTCGGCCATGAGCTGCGCACGCCGCTGACGGCGATCCGCGGGCATGCCTCGACGCTGTTGCAGGAGGATATCTCGTGGACACCGCAGGAGCAACAGCGCTCGTTGCGAGCGATCAGCGATGAGGCGGCCCGGCTCGCGCAGCTCGTGACCAGCCTGCTCGACCTGTCGCGACTCGAGGCGGGTCTGCTTGCGCTCCGTCGTGCGCCCTGGCTGCTGGAGGATCTGATCACCGGCGCCGTTGGGCGGCTGAGCGAGCACATGGCGCCCCCTGAGGTTGAGCTGGCGGATGACTTGCCGCCGCTCGACGTGGACGCCCCCCGTGTGGAGGTTGTGCTGCACAACCTGATCGCGAACGCGGCCACGTATGGTGGTGACGCTGTGCGCGTGACAGCCCGCTGTCTTGAGCAGGAGGGCGCCGTGCTCGTGGAGGTGGCCGACAACGGCCCTGGAATTAACGCCGAAGATCTGCCTCACATCTTCGAGCGCTTCTATCGTGCGCCACGCGGCCAGCAACAGCACTCCACCGGTACGGGGCTGGGCCTGGCAATCTGCAAGGCGTTCGTCGAGGCGCATGGGGGCCGCATTTGGGCGCGGAGCGACCCACAGGGAACGACTGTCGCGTTCACGTTGCCCATCAGCGCCGCCTCCATCGGCGACCCTCTAGATGGCCTCGATGATCCTGGTAGCTCATATGGACGCGCTCAGGCGCCTGACGAGTCGCAGGCGGCGCCGACATCGCCGCGGGAAGGAGTCGCCTGATGTCACTCACCGCGCGCATCCTCGTCGCCGAAGACGAGGCGCACCTCCAGGATTTCATCTGCCGCAATCTGCGGGCGCGTGGCTTCACCGTCTTCGAGGCCGCAAGCGGCCTGGAGGCGATGGCCATCTGGGAGAGCGAGCAGCCCGACCTGTTGATCCTGGATCTGATGATGCCGCACATGGATGGGCTTGAGGTATGTCGGCGGGTGCGCGAAGTCTCCACCACGCCGATCATCGTGGTGACGGCGCTCGACGCCGATAGCGACAAAGTGGCCGCGCTCGACCTGGGCGCCGATGACTACATCACCAAGCCCTTTAGTATCGAGGAACTGCTAGCGCGCGTGCGCGCCACCCTGCGGCGCACCCGCTGGCAGACGCAGACGTCCCCAGTGGCGAGCGGCATGCGCCGTTTCGGTTCGCTGGAGATCGATCTCGAAGGGCGCGTCGTCCGGCGCGACGGGCAAGAGGTGCGCCTCTCGCCGACCGAATTTGCCCTCCTGGCCGAGTTGGTCACCAACGCCGGTAAGGTGCTGCCCCATCGGCTGCTGCTTGAGCGTGTCTGGGGCCACGGCTATGGCGAAGAATCCGACTACCTGCGGGTGTACCTGACTCGTCTGCGGCGCAAACTCGAAGCCAATCCCGCCAAGCCACGCTTCCTGGTGACGGCGCCTGGCGTGGGCTACCGCTTCGTACCCCCGGAGTAGCGCGCCCTCACAGTCGTCGCCACCACATCCACCACTACTGACACCATCGCCCGCTAGCGTGTGCGACCGCGTGAGCGCTGCGACCAGCGTCTCCGTGCTCACTGCCCTCCAATCTACCCGCCTGTCCATCGGCCCGTCTTGGGAAACGTTCACAAAATGTTCACACGCGCCCACGCCATATTAGCGGGTTGTTCACAACGCACCAGGTACAATGATGACACAACATCCGACGCGGCAAGAGCGTCCGAAAGGGACTCCGGTGAACATCATCATGAGTGATCCAGCAATCAACCCCCAGGATAGCAAGTCTCAGAGCGCGGTCGCCCCGTCGGCGGCGGGCATTGCCCTGGAACACGTCACCAAGCGCTTCCGCACGCCGAAAGGGCAGCTCTATACGGCGTTGCATGACCTGACACTCAGCGTCGCGCCGGGCGAATTCTGCGCGGTCGTTGGGCCGACTGGCTGCGGCAAGTCCACCACCTTAAGCCTGATCTCCGGGTTGGAGCGACCCAGTTCCGGTGAGGTGTATGTCATGGGCAACCCGGTGACGGGGATTGATCCCCGCATCGGCTACGTCTTCCAGACCGACGCCGTCTTCCCATGGAAGAACGTGCTCAAGAACGTCGTCGCCGGGCCGCTGTTCCGCGGCGTGCCCAGAGATCAGGCGTATGAGCGCGCCCACGACTGGATCGCGCGGGTCGGGCTGGCCGGTTTTGAGGATCGCTACCCCCACCAGCTCTCAGGCGGTATGCGCAAGCGGGTTGCGCTGGCGCAGACCCTCATCAACGAACCGCGGATTCTGCTGATGGACGAGCCATTCAGCGCCCTGGACGTGCAGACGCGCAATCTGATGGGCGACGAACTGCTGCAATTATGGTCGGCCTCGGCGGCCTCGGTCGTCTTCGTCACGCACGATCTTGAAGAAGCAATCGCGCTCGCCGACAAGGTCTGCGTGATTACCGCCGGTCCAGGCACGGTCAAAGGCATCTATCCCGTAGATCTGCCACGACCACGCAATGTGGCCGAGATCCGCTTCGAACCGCGATTTGTCGAGCTTTATCAAACGATCTGGGAAGATTTGCGCAGCGAGGTGATGATCAGCTATGAACGTGCCAAGCAACGTTGACCGGGCGGCCGGCATGACCTCCCCTCCGGACCTGGGCGAGGGAGTGACGCTTCGAGAGCCTGGCGCTCTGCGGCGCCGCCTCCTCGTGAACGGGTTGCGCCTCCTGCTGTTGGTCGTGATTATCGGCGGCTGGGAGCTTGGCGCCCGCCTCTTTGTCGCGACGAAAGAGGCGTTTGGGATCGACCCGTTCTTCTGGGGTCAGCCATCAGGCGTGTGGGCGCAGCTTGTGACCTGGGTGCGCGACGGCACGTCGCAAGGCCCGCTCTGGGAGCAGATCGCCGTCACGCTCGAAGAAGCGATCATCGGATTCGCCATCGGCGTCGTGCTAGGGGTCGTCTTCGGCATCGTATTGGGACGCAATCACTTCCTGGCCGACGTTCTTGGCCCCTACATCAAGGCCGCCAACTCCATTCCGCGTGTCATGCTGGCGCCGCTCTTCCTGATCGGGTTCGGACTGGGAATACAGTCCAAGGTGGCGCTTGCGGGCGTGCTCGTCTTCTTCATCGTGTTCTTCAATGCCTTTCAGGGCGTTCGCGAGGTCGACCGCAACCTGCTGGCGAATGCGCGCATCCTGGGCGCGAGCAACCGCCAACTCTCGATGCATGTGATCATCCCCTCCGCGCTCTCCTGGATCCTGGCGAGCCTGCATGTCAGCTTCGCCTTCGCATTGGTCGGCGCGGTGGTGGGTGAGTTCATCGGCGGCATCCAGGGCGTAGGCCTGATGGTGCAGGTGGCGGGGGCGAATTTCAACGCCAACGGCGTGTTTGCCGCGATTGTCATTCTGGCGGTGGTCGCGCTCGTCGCCGAGGCAGGCGTCACCTGGCTGGAGAACCGCCTGGTGCGCTGGCGGCCGAACCAGGCCACGGACGCGACGCTGTAGCAGACATTCTGGGCGCCCCAGGGAGAGAAGGAGGTAGCCGAAGAAGCAGACGACAAAGCAAACGACGCGACGTCATACGCATGCGAGCGTCGCCGCGAACGGTGGTGGACGCGTGAGTCGCCGTCTCCTCGGGGGACGAGACGGGTAAGCAGAGGAATAATATGAAACGCTGGAGTCTTCGATTGTGTTTGGTGGCCGGCATTATTTCTGTGTTCGTGCTGAGCGGATGCGGGAGCGCCGCTAACGGTGGGAGCGGCGGGACGGTTGACGTCAAGATCATGGTCGGCGGCCTGAGCAAGCAAATCTACCTGCCTAATGAGCTCACGCAACGCCTGGGCTACTTCCAGCAGGAAGGGCTTAACGTCACGCTGATTGACGAGGCGTCAGGACAATCCTCTGAAGATGAGGTCATCGCTGGCCAGGTGCAGGCTGGCTCAGGATCCTACAACCACACCATCGAGCTGCAGGCAAAGGGCAAGAAGATGGAGTGCGTGGTGCAGATGGGTATCGCGCCGGGCGAGGCCGAGATGGTCTCGGCCAAGGAGGCTGGTTCGATTCACTCCATGGCTGACCTCAAAGGCAAGAACCTCGGCGTCACCGAACTGGGTTCCGGCACGCAGACGTTGACAGAGGCGCTGCTGGCACGAGTAGGCATCACCCCGGATCAGGTGCATTTTGTCCCTGTCGGCGCGGGCAACACCTTCATCGCCGCGATGCAGCAGGGCAAGATTGACGCCGGCATGACGACCGAGCCGACGATTTCGACGCTCATCTCGCAGAGCGTCGGCAATGTGCTTGTGGATCTGCGCACGCCAACCTCGACTCAGGCGGCCCTGGGCGGTAACTACCCGTTCATCTGCCTCTTTATGTCGAATAGCTGGGTCGACAGCCACAAAGACGTCGTGCAGAAGATCGTCAACGCCTACGTCAAGACATTGAAGTACATCCAAACGCACACAGCCGAGCAGATCGCCGACCAGATGCCGCAAGACTATTACGCAGGTAATAAGACGGCGTATGTACAGGCGCTGCAAAACCAGCTCAAGATGTACAGCCCTGATGGCAAGATGCCTTCGGACGGCCCGCAGACCGTGCTGGGGATCGAGCACGCGACTGGCATCGTGCCAGCGAGTACGAATATCGACCTGAGCGCGACCTTCACCAACGAGTTCGCGAGCGCCGCGAGTTGACAGCGAGATAACGGTGACAAGCGCGGGCTACGCGACGTAGCGATCCATAGACAACATACATCGTCAGGCGCCGGACTCCCCCACCGGCGCCTGACGATTTGCCTGGGCTGGTTCCCCGTCTCCTGAGCGCATTCATGGCCCAGGTTCATATCTCTTCCCCGGTCGTTCATCGGCGCGCGGCAGAACAGCAGCGAGTCCGCTTCCCGACCTGTCTGGTCATGAAGGTGATGTGTCGTTCTTCGCCATGCCAGAGAGAATGGTATCAGAGCGGCGCCTGGAACGCACTCGTCAAAGGCAGACGCATGTTCTGTCCTGGTAGCGCGAAGGCAGCACGCACCCAGGATGGGATCTGGAGGCGCGCATGAGCAAGAGCATTATCACAGAGTACCTGCGCTGGCCGGGCCACGACGCTGGCGGCGCCCTCCCACCCGAAGACGTCCTCGTCGGCGTCCTGACCGAGGACGCCTGGCGCCTTCCGCCGCAGTGGGCGCCCCTCAAACCCGGCGAGACGCTGGTCTACGTCCCGCCCCAGTGGATCGGCGATTGGGAGAGCGGCCACCGCCTTGCCCCTGGCTACCAACATGTCTGGCGCGTTCCGCGCGCGTCCCTCTGCCCGCCGCTCAGCCATTCTCGCTTCGGCCCCTATCGTCCCAGCGCCCTTCCCCCCAGCGCCACCGGCCCTACTGCTCGGCCAAAGTGGTCACGCTCGCGGAGTGAGCGGAGTGAGCGGAGTGAGTGGAGTGAGACATCTCCGCTAACGGAGGAGACACGACCATAATGCCGCCAAATGCGCTCTCTCAGGGGATAGCCAGTGAGGTGGTGCGGCGTCCTCCCCCGACCTCACCCCCCAGCCGCCTCTCCCACAAGGAGATTGGGAGCCAGAT
>DATAOM010000490.1:0-3454 GCA_036265775.1 Ktedonobacterales bacterium
CCAGTCCACAGGTGGATGACCCAGTCGAGCAAGCCATAGAGATTGAGCGCAAAGAAGAATCCCGCGAAGAGTGTCGCCGGTACCGCGAAGGCGAAGAGGCGCAAACGTCCGGCGCGAGCGCGTGTTGGACGCAGTAGCGCATAGAGAGTGTCGGCGATCAGGCCCACGATGAGGGCAAGCAAGACCGACTGATGGATGTCGGTGAGCGCACTCATCGCAAGCGCGATCCCGCCCAACTGCAGCGCTACCCAGCCGAACGGCAGCCGCCAGCGTCCAACTAACAGGAGCAGCCCGCCCATCAGAATTGCGGTGAAGGTCAACGCGCTAGCGATGTCGAGCGCGACGCCACGAGAGTACCAGTCCGAGTCGAATGGATAGAGATACTGCGTGATGAAGGTCAGTGTCGCCAGGATGTAGAGCATGGCAAGCAGCGTCGGCAGCCCGCGCCCCCACGAGAGGCTATCCGCCGGTCGGCGCCACGCCGCGCGCAGCGGTCCACTGGCAATCAGGATGATGCCGATAATGAGCATCAGATGCGTTGGACTGAGCAGCGCCTCGATGCTGCGCTCGATGCCGAAGAGCGTGTGCCAGATCAGGTCGCCGACGCCACCGGCCGCGAAGACGGTGACGCCAGCAAGCGTCGCGCCATAGCCGGAGGGAATCGCTGCGCGCCACGTCTGTGCAGCGAGACGCCGTCGCACGATGGTCGCCAACAGAGCTATCGCCACCGCCACAAAGCCTGAATAGAAGACGGCGTGCCATGGCGTGAAAAATGACTGATCGACACGGCCATGCGTATGCGCCCAGCCATCCAGGAACAGCCCGCCGACGAGCCAAGCAGAGAGCAGCGCCATCAGCCAGTCGAAGCTGAGGCCAGCGTCATAGTACGTTGGCGTCTCCCTGCTGGACGGCGACGCCATCTGTGGAGAAGGAATGGTCGCCATGCCGCGCTCCTTTGCCATCCGCCGGTCCTACGCGTTCCTTGCGCAAGCGCGTCTGAGATCGCTACTGCTCCAGTATGCCATACCGGTTAGCCAGATTGTGAGCCGCTCGTAGGCAGCAGCGCAGAATTCATTGCCAGACGTGCAGCGAGCAACCTCACGCGCAAGTGGCTATGTGTCGGCACGCAGAGCGAGTCTTCCTCACCGCTCTTACAGGCTGAAGTCCTCTGCATTCAGACAGCGCTTGAGGGCGTCACACTCCTCGCTGATGACTGCGAGTGATCCTTGAACTAGCCGAAGAAGACCTGGAGTCCAGCCTGTTCTCGGAACACCTGGCAACTAGCGTTGAATGAGGCCGACGACGAGTCCTGTAGCGGTCGCGCTGATGACTTCGTGGGTCGGGCTGAGACGCGGCGCAAGATACTGCGCGCCCTGCGACTCACTCCAACTGGCTTCACGCCATTGATTGTCGTCAGTGATACGCAACAGGTAACCAACGCTGGTGAATGGCACGCGTCCCTCATGCAAAAACCCATCGAGCGCCGCATTGTATCCAATAGGCAATGTGATCAGGCCCTTCCCTCCCGGCGCCAGCAGCGTTGCGAGACGCTCGACGGCGCGCAGAAGCTTCGGTGGATCACGCGGCTCCTCATCCCAGCCCACATGTTCTAATGTAGAGATACTGACAATCAGGTCGTAGCGCTTTTCCGGCTGGAAGTCGACAATATCGGCGTTCATGACGCCGTCGGCGCGCTCATATTTGTCCACCACTTGGTGGTGATGTGGATAGTAGTGGGCAAGCACATTGCCTACTTCCAGCACGCGATCCTCCGCATACTTGCCCACCTCCGCCATCGCAATGGGAATTTCGACGGCGCGCTCATTGCCGTAGGTGGAATTGTAGCGGCGAAAGAGGTATTTGTAGGTCGCGCCTTGGAAGGTAAACGTCCGACGACCCTTCAGGGCCTTGTAATAGGCCAGACGAGCCCCCATGCGCAGTTCAGCTATAGACGGCATGCGCGCCTCCCTCTTTCACCATCCTCCACCGGCGCGAAACGCCCTCAGTTGATCTGGGGGTCCCGCATGGCCGATGGCGACGATTCTAGGGGATATGACCCTTCCCGTCAAGGGCGCAACACAATAAGGCGCGCCGCCTGATGGGGCGTGAGAATCATACTGCCGCGACTAGGATGGCACACAAGGTAATCCTATCAGGCAGGTTTTGTGGCAGAAGGCTCCGGCGGCTGTAAATGCCAGATCTCATCCCAGGCGGCGCTTGAGCGCGTCATGCTCCTCGCCGATTGCGGTAGGCAGGTGATCCTTGAACTGGCCGAAGAAGACGCCTTGCTCGGCCCACTCATCCTGCCAGTCGTCGCGGTCTACCTCCAGCAGCCGCTCCATGCGGTGCGTGCTGACATCCAGTCCTTCGAGGTCGAGGCCGTCTGGCGTCGGCGTATAGCCAATCGCCGTCTCGCGCACATCGCCCTTGCCCTGGATGCGCTCATGCATCCACATTAGCGCGCGCACATTCTCGCCGAACCCCGGCCAGAGGAAGTTCCCGTCCTCGTCCTTGCGGAACCAGTTGACGTGGAATACTTCGGGTGGATGCTCCAGCTTCTCGCCCATCGCCAGCCAGTGGCCCCAGTAGTCGCCCATGTTGTAGCCACAGAACGGCAGCATCGCCATCGGGTCGCGGCGCGTCTCGCCCACCTTGCCCGCCGCCGCCGCCGTCTTCTCCGAGGCCATCCCCGCGCCGACGAAGACGCCGTGTTGCCAATTGAACGCCTGGTAGAGCAGCGGCGCCACGCGCGCGCGCCGCCCACCGAAGATGAAGGCCGAGATCGGCACGCCCTGCGGGTCCTCCCAGTGTTCCGAGATCGAGGGACACTGCGAAGCAGGCGCGGTGAAGCGCGAGTTGGGATGCGCCACGACCTCGTCGCCCGGCTTCCACTCATTGCCCAGCCAGGTGATCGTGCCGGGCGGCGGCGTCTTCACACCCGGATTGATGCCCTCCCACCACGGGAGCTTGTCCGGCGTCAGGCCGACGTTGGTGAAGATCGACTTGGACGAGAGCGAGGCCATCGCATTGGGATTCGTCTCGACGTTCGTCCCCGGCGCGACGCCGAAGAAGCCGTTCTCTGGATTCACCGCCCAGAGCCGCCCATCGTCGCCGACACGCATCCAGGCGATGTCGTCGCCGACCGTCCAGACCTTCCAGCCACGATCGGCCAGCGGCGAGACCAGCATCGCCAGGTTCGTCTTGCCGCAGGCGCTGGGGAACGCGCCCGCCATGTAGGTGACGTTGCCGGAGGGGTCTTCGAGGCCGAGGATGAGCATATGTTCGGCCATCCAGCCTTCCTTCCAGCCCATCCAGCTCGCCAGCCGCAGCGAGAGGCACTTCTTGCCCAGCAGCGCGTTGCCGCCGTAGCCCGAGCCGATGCTCCAAATCAACTGCTCCTCGGGGAAGTGCAGAATCCAGCGCTTCTTGGGGTCGAGATCGCCGGTGGAATGCA
>DATAOM010000491.1:0-7395 GCA_036265775.1 Ktedonobacterales bacterium
GACGATGCCGGCCATAATGATGGCGCCGGAGGCAGGACGAACGACGGTGTGAACGAGATCGTTGATGTGGTCGAGACCGGGCACCTTATCAACGCCGAACTCGATCAACGCCAGCGCGCCGATGATAATCATGAACCACTGCGTGCCCATCCACTGGAAGCCTGGCGTCAGTTCGATGTGGGTCAGGCTCGGGTCGGTGCTGCCCAGCGCGACGGCAAGGAGCGGGAGGTACGCGCGCAGGCCGGCGGTGGTGCTCAGGCCAAGTGCGGTGAAGATCAGTTGAATCCAGTCCCAGGGGTTGGAGAGATCCGGCGGCATCGCTGTTCCTCCAGTCGATGGTCTTCCTCCACGCCATTGGGCGTCGGAGGCGGCGTTTCGTAATTGCGCGTAGTCTATCACGTTGGCGAGGAGCGCATCTATCGTCGTGAGAGCGCGCGCTCCGCATCAATCTACGCGATCAACCTACGCGCCATGCGCCACTAGGTTCGCACAGCAGGCGGCGGCGCAGGAGGCGGTATAATTTCCTGGCGACCTTATGCGGCGCTCTACCGATTTTGCGACGAATTTCAGGGCGCTGTCAGTTGATTACCGCTTTTGTGCGCCTGCCAGAGATTGAGGGTGGGAAGACACACTTTTCCCTTTCACTTTCTGGGAGCCGCCTATGATGGAGATAACCACCATGCCAGAATCTGTGTCTCCACTCCACCTTCTCGCCAATGACGCGCCAGATGTGGATGGAATGTGGGATGGCGCCGCGCTCGATCCGCGCAACGGGGAGACGCTTGCCGCGCTACGGAAGCGCACACCGGGCGGCGGGTACGAGGTGAGCGACGCCGATCTAGTGCGCGCGATTCGCGCCTGGGACGCGCATGGCGATCTGGACGCGGTGCGCGCTCTCTCCGAACTGCTGATCGACCGCTGCATGCCGGAGTTTCGTCGCCGCGCCTGGGGGCTGCGCCACCGGCCAGACCTGATGCAGGACGCGATCAGCGCGATGATCGAGCAGACCTTGCGCGAGGCGCGCGACCCGAATGAGCGTTTCATGCTGCTCAACTTCATCCACTACCTGCATTGCCTCTGCGCCGACAACTTCAATCGCATCCTGCGGCAGGAGGGTCTGAGTTACCGGCGCGACGAGCAGGGACGACCCGCCGGACGCCCGCGCCACGTTCCGCAGGCGCTGGTAGATCGCATCGACGTGCCGCTGAACGACAGCGAGGAGGACGGCGCGCCAGGACGCGACATCGCCAATCCGGGCGACACGCTCGGCGACCGCATGGCAGCGCTGGAGGCCCAGCGCATCCTGCTGTACCTGACCGATCCGCTCGACCGCAAGATCATGGTTCTGCGCGTCTTCGAGCAGATGCGTTGGGACGACATCGCGGCGGTCTGCGGCAAGACGGAGCGAACGATGCGATTGCGTTACGAGAAAGCGCGTGTGCGCCTGCGAGAGGCGCTGGAAGCCGAACAGCAACGCGAGACAGCGTGAGGAGATGACGGCCCGCTAAGTATCAGCGCGCCAGGAAAGGATAGGACCCATCATGCCAAGGGTGACAAAGGTAACGAAAGCACAGATGCGAACAGATGAATTGACGCGCGCGAAGTTGGAGATGGTCGCCGCGCGCGCGCGCGGCGAGGACGCCTTGCGCCCACTGCTCGCGCAGCACCCCGCGCTGACTGGTGAGTTGGTTGATTTCAGCGCCGCATTGGCCGCCACGTCGGCCTACTCTGATATCGAGTTGACACCGGAGACCGAGACTATTGCCATGCAGGCGCGCGAAAGCGCCTTCGCCGCCGTCTTTGGAGCTGCAACGCCAGCGGTGGCCAAGGCGCCCGCGTTCGCCTCGCTCAAGGCGCTGCGCCAGGCGCGCAAGATCAGCATGCCTGCGCTCGCCGTGAAGCTCGGGCTGGGTGTGGATGTCGTCAGCGCGCTGGAGGCCGGACGTATTCGTGCGGCGTCCGCGCCAGAGCGGCTATTGCGCTCGCTCGGCGAAATGCTGGATACGTCCGCCGACCAGATCTTGGCCTTGCTCGGCGCGCAGCCAGCGGTCAGCCCAGCCTTGCGGCGCGCGCGTGGCGACGTGGCCGACGCCGAGCCACTCGATTTCGCCGAGGCCGTGCGCCTCAGCCCCGAGATGAGCGAAGAAGCCAAGGCCGACTGGCTGAAGAATTAATGCCGTCCGATGGCGTCCATCTGGATAGCGCCTATGCACATGAGTTGCTAGAACGGCAAGATACGCTTCAGGCGGAGGCATGGCGCACGCTCGCCGCGCTCGATCTAGAAGCGGCGCTGGCTCCAATTGGTCTGATGGAGGTGATTGGCAGCCTGGCGACGGGGCTAATGGTCTGGCGCGACATCGATCTGCTTGTCATCGCGCCGGGCCTCTCCACTTCTGTGGCGCATGAGGCGATGGCGCGCTATTTTGGACACCCCAAGATCGGCGCAATCCGCTACCGCTATGACTACGCCGCGCAGAATCCAGCCAATGATCCCAACGATGATCGCTATTACTATGCGCTGTTCTATCAAGGCGCCGGTGGTCACGAGTGGAAGATTGATATCTCGATCTGGATCGCCGATCCGCCACATGTCGAGCGTCTGCCGTCTTCCAGCCTGATCGCGCGATTGAACGACGAGACGCGACTAGCGATTCTATGGATTAAAGATCAGTGGTTTGCGCGGCCAGAGTACCGCATGACGGTGTATAGCGTGGATATTTATGATGCTGTACTCGATCATGGCGTGCGCACGCCGGAGGAGTTTGCGGCGTATCTGCGTGAGCGGGCCTAAGGCTACTGATCGCGCTCGGTGATGCGCAGGAAGCCAAAATAGATGCTGGCGCAGAGCGCGCCCAGCGCGACAGAGAGCAGCAGCGCGCCCAGCAGCGGCAGCGCGGGATCAACCGTCACCGGATCGGCGATCTTGCCGCCGATCTTCTGGCTGTGCATGCCTAGCAACAGATAACCATAGAGAAACGTCAGCACAAACGCGGTGATGGGCACGGCGGGCAGCATGAGCTTGAGAAATCGGCGCGCCGCCGGAGGGATGTCCGGCTTGCGCCCACGGAGCAGCGTCAGACGCGGCGCCATCGCATCGCGCAGGCGCTGCCCTTCCTCGGCGAAGCGCCGAAACGGGATGATCGTCATCTGTTTTGCATCTTCGGCGGGCGGTGGAAGCATCGCGCTGATCACATCCCTCCTGTCACGCGCTAATGGCGTCACCTAGCGGCATGGTCTCTCTTCATACACAACGCGGACAAGGCGTGGAAGTATCATGATCTCGCGGATGAAGGCGGCTGACTGAGAAGCTGGCTAGAGCTTCATCTCTGGGAGCCTGTTTTACAGGCTGCGCCCACCAAGATATAATGAAGCTCACGATTCCTATTCCTTTCTCATCAGTATGCGCACAGGAGCCATGATCATGACAGGAACGCTAGCGTTCCTTGTGCTTTTCTCGCTTATCGCGCGATTACACGCCGTCCCTCTCGCGATCGAGGGATTGGCGATTTTCGCCGTCGCCTGCGCGCTACTGCTCCTGACACGTTTTGAGGGAGCGATCTCGTGCCGAACCGAAATAGACACCGGAACAAGCGCAGCGGCGCCGCCCAGCGCTCCGGACACACCACCCCCCGATCACCATCCGCCCCGACCAAGGGCGCTGAGTCTGCAACGCAGGCAGTCGAGCAACTGGACGCCGCTACCGCAACGACCGAATTGGTCAGCCAGCCTGAGCCTGCCGAGGCGGCTCCTCCAGCCCAGTCACGTGCGGAGCCAGCCGTCGAGTCAACTCCGCCGCAGAGCGCCAAGCCTGCTTCCGCGCCGAGGCCATCACAGCGCAACCTTCCCGATCCCGGCGCCCGACGTGAGTATCGCCAGCGGGTAGCCAATCCCACTGATCCGCCACCACAACAGAGTGGTCCGACTACCGGTCGGCCGCGGCAGAATGGCCGGTATCCCGCGCAGGGTTCTATGCCTGGCCAGGCGCCTGCGCCACTTGAGCAGCGCGAGGCCCGCAACGGACGTACACCTGCGCCACGACAACCAGAGCGGATAGCCGAGCGGCCATACAACGTGCGCGACGGCGCCCGTGCGCAAGAAGACGACGATGCTACCCAATTGGCGCATACACCGATCTCTCCGCGCGAGTTCAGCGAGCGCGAACGTCTGGCGCAACGCCCAGAGATTCGCGGGGAAGTAGGCGCGCTCATCGACGACCTGCGCGGGATCTTCCAGCGCGACCGCGCCGTCGCCAGCCTGCCGAACTGCGCGCGCTGTGGCGTCTGCTATCACTACTTCGTGACCGACGAACTGGAGTATCGCGAGGCCGAGGGCTATTACGTCTGCGCGGGCTGCGCGAAGCTGCTCGGAGCCAACCGCCTGCCGATGGTCCGGCGGCAGCAACGGTAACAGGGGCGTCATGGGGTGTGACCAGTGTGTACGCCAGGTCGTATCTGTGATACAATCGCAAAGATTGTGGCGCGGAGCCGCATGCGCGCTCGACGCGCCATCTGCTCCAGAGCAGATGCCAGCATATGCCATGAACGCGCGGCGAGTTGAACGAGATTCGCCTGGCGATTCTTTTCATCATTCCAGCAGAAAAAAGCTGAAGGAGCTACTCGTGGGCGCGCTACCAAAAAAGAAGGTCTCCAATCACCGTCAAGGCAACCGCCGCCAGCACCATCGCGTCAAGCTGCCGCAGCTCAAGGTCTGCCCGCAGTGCCGCCAGGCGCGGCTTTCACATCATGCCTGCCCGAATTGCGGGACTTATCGCGGACGCCAGGTGCTGCCGGTCAAGGCGGCGCGCGCCGCCGAGTAGGCGATACGTCGAGTAGCGCGCGGATCATTTGTCTGAGCCGGAGTGGCGTGTGAGCAAGCGCATCGCATTCGTCTTCCCTGGCCAGGGCAGCCAGAGCGTCGGCATGGGCGCGGATATCTTCGCGGCCTCTCCTGCCGCGCGCGCCGTCTATGAGGCCGCTGACGCCGCGTTGGGTTTCTCGCTCTCGACACTGTGCTTCGAGGGGCCAGAGGAGACGCTGCGCGAGACCATCAATACCCAGCCAGCCATCGTCGCCACGAGTCTGGCGTTGCTGGCCGCGCTGCAGGAGGCTGCTCGTGGTGGCGCTGCTTCGAGCGATCTCCTCACTGGCCCAATCGTCCCCACTTTTGTCGCCGGGCATAGCGTCGGCGAGTACGCCGCGTTGGCGGCGTCCGGCGCGCTGGATTTGACTGAGACGTTGCGGTTAGTGCGCGAGCGCGGGCGGCTGATGCATCTGGAGGGCGAGCGCATCCCCAGCGGCATGGCGGCGGTCCTGGGCATGGACGCGCCAACGCTGGAGGCGATCTGCGCCGAGGCGACCGAACAGACGCGCGCCGCACTCGACGCGAGCGAGACGCATCCCGGCGCGGGGCGCGTCGTCCTCGCCAACGACAACGCGCCAGGGCAGATCGTCATCTCTGGCGACCAGCGCGCGCTCGACCTGGCAATGGAACTGGCGAAGAGCCGTGGCGCGCGGCGCGTCGTGCCGCTGGCCGTGAGCGGCGCGTTTCACTCGCCGGTGATGGCGCCGGCGACGGAAGGTCTCGCGCAGGCGGTAGATAAGGCGCTGATTCAGGATGCTCGTGTCCCGCTGATCTCGAACATCAGCGCGCAGCCACTTACCAACACGACGGATTTGCGCGCCGAACTGGCGCAGCAGATCGCATCCCCCGTACAATGGACAGGTACCATCGAGTATCTCGCCGGGCAAGGCATCGAAACGTTCGTAGAGATCGGCGCGGGACAGGTGCTGGCCGGGCTGATCCGGCGCATCGCCAAAGATATCCCCGCCGTCGCGGTGGGGAACGCCGCTGAAGTAGCGAGCGCGTCGCAGACGCTCGTGGATGCTGAATAGCGTGGCGTCATCAGGCATAAGGCGAAGAAGCGGAACGGGGATGAACATGGATACCTCGGAGAGCCGGCTGCGCGACCTTTCCGCCTCGCTCCGGCCGGTTTCGACGGACTCCCTCATGGACGATAGTGAGTTGACCGACGCGGAACTGATGCAGCTTGGTCGGGTGCGCATCGCTCCAGCCGTCTTACGCACGGTGATTGAACAGGCGGCCCTGCGCATTCAGGGCGTCGCAGGGATGGCGGGGATCGGCGACCGTCTCTCGCAGTACGTCGGACGCGCGCTGCCACGGCATGGCGTGGGCCTAACGGTGAAGGGCGAGATTGTTGACGTGGACCTGTACCTGATCGTCGAGTCGTCGGCGCATCTAATCGAGGTAGGGGCAGGGGTCCAGGAGGCGGTCGGCGCGGCCATCGAGCATATCCTGGGCATGCGCGCACGCACTATCAACGTCTATATCCAGGATGTCGCGTAGCCCTATGCCACGCCAAACGCGCGCCGGAACCCGGCGGCAAGCCCGCATCGTCGCCCTACAGACGCTCTACGAGTGCGATCTGGCCGGACACGAGGCCACCGAAGTGCTCCAGCGCCACATCGAGGATCGGCGTCTGGATGAGGCGGTGGCGACGTTCGCCAGTGAACTCGTCTTAGGCGTCGTCGCGCATCGGGAGGAGATCGACGCGCGCATCCAGGAGGCGGCGCCCGAATGGCCGCTGGCGCAGATGGCGCGCATAGACAAGAATATCTTGCGGCTTGCAATCTACGAGATTCTGTACAATAATGCTGTGCCAGCGAGGGCCGCGATCAACGAGGCCGTCGAACTGGCCAAGCGCTTCGGCGGTGATACGTCGAGCCGCTTCGTCAACGGCGTGCTCGGCGCCATTGTCGGTCAGTCTGTTGAACTCCCACCATCACCCGCCGGAAGTGAGGAACCGTAATGTCCACCATGTCACGTGAAGAGATCTTGGCGCAACTCAAGCCCGTGGTCGCGGAACAGCTTGGCGTCGACGAGAGCGAGGTCCGCGAGGACGCCTCGTTCACCGAAGACCTGAACGCCGACTCACTGGATCTGGTCGAGCTGATCATGTCGCTGGAGGAGAAGTTTGGCCTGCAGATCAGCGACGAGGACGCCGAGAAGCTGACGACCGTCGGCGAGTCGGTGGATTTCATCAGCGAGCACGTCAAATAGCCCATCGGGGCAGTTCATACTTCTTTCCAGTACAAGAGACGCGGCCACGACAATGGCTTGCGTCTCTTTGCGCGTTGCCCAGCATCTGATGGCGCGTAAGAGAACATCGAGAGCATACGAGGACACTACGAGGCGCAAGGATGGATATCTGCTTTATGCGTTCGACTGACCGCTGGGATCAGACCATCGTGACACGCCAGGACGGCGTGCGCCTGAGCGCGCCAGTCTTCGGGCCGCTCGAACCGATTCCGCAGGATCTCGCGCACTATGTCGTCGAGAAAGAATTAGGCCTGCGCGATGGTCTCTAGGCAAGCATCG
>DATAOM010000492.1:0-10639 GCA_036265775.1 Ktedonobacterales bacterium
ATGAGGCCGCGATATTTCTCGGCATAGGCGGGATGCTGGTCGGCTGGGGGCATGTCCAGCGCCTGACGCGCCTCGCCGGTGAAGACGACGATGTCGCCACCAGTTCCGTCGCTGTTGAAGTTCAGTGCGACATGCGGGTTGCGCTCGATATGCGCGAGGCGCTTGGCGTTGGCCAGTGTGTAAATCAAAAAGGTTTCATCTTCCCAAAGGAACCAGACGGGCGCAGGTTGCGGTGTTCCCTCCGCGCCCGTCACCGTGAGCCAGATTATCAGTTCCTCGCGCAGCCGCCGGGCCACGCGCTCGCCAAAGGGGGTCGCCGGATCGGGCAGTATCGTCGCCACGTTCTTGCCTTTCCAGGGGATGCTTTGATGGGTGGTCAGAGAGATTTTACGGCGCGGCGCCAGGCTGGCGCATACGGCGGATGGTGGTGTACGATGGCTGGGCGGCTAACTACATGACTACACCTGTAAGGAGCGCTTGCCATGCCACTGGACCAGTCCCTCGTCGGCCACGAGACCACGCCCCGGACAGATACCATTACCGTCGAGCAGATAGGGCAGTTCGCCGACGCTGTCGGCGACGCGAGTCCGATCTTCCATGATGAGTCCGCGGCGCAGGCGGCGGGCTTTCCCAATGTGCTCGCGCCACCGACCTTCGTGACACGCTTTCGCGTCCCCTTCGCCGAGGCTGGACTTGATCCCGAGAAGATGCAGGTGCTGCATGGCGAGCAGGAATATATGTACGAACGTCCGCTCCACGCGGGCGATACCGTCACCGCGCGCCACCGCGTCGCCACGCTGCGCCAGTCATCGCGCGCGGGCGGCATGAACATCATGACGCTGGAGCAGCATAGTGAGGTCGCAGGCGAGGGGCAGGTCTGCCTGGGCAAGGCGACGGTGATCGTACGCGAGCTGACGCCGGACACGCCGACGGGCATGACGGCGGCCAAGGCGCAGCCTGAGCCGGAGGGCGAGCGCATCCCGGAGCTGACGAAGCACATCACCCAGGAACAGATCGACGCCTACGCCGACGTCAGTGGCGACCACAACCCCATTCACGTCAATCCCGAAGCGGCGCGCGCCGTGGGCCTGGATGGCACGATCGCGCATGGGATGCTGAGCATGGCCTTCGCGGCGCAACTGCTCACCGACTGGCTCGCCACGCGCCCCAAGTCCGGTGGCTGGGTGATGCGGCTGCGCGTGCGTTTCCAGGGCATGACACAGCCGGGCGATACACTGACCTGTCGCGGCGCGCTGGGGACGCGAACCGATAACCAGCAATTCGTCGCGGTGTGGATCGATAATCAGCGCGGCGAGCGGCTCACCACCGGCGATGCCGACGTGATCGTGCCAGAATAGACTGCCTGGCGCTCTACGCGGCTTGCCCCTCACGCCGCCGCTGCGAGCGCCCGAGGAGGTAGACGCCGGCGCCGAGCACGAGCAGCCCGCCACCGGTGATGGGCAGGACGGGAATATCCGGCTCACCGCTGGCGTTTTGTGGCGAGACACTGGTTGCGCTGGAGTTCGGCGTCGCGGTTCCATTCGGCGTTGTGGCTGCGCCCGGCGTCGATTTGTCGCCCACCTGTGGCTGCTCTGTGGCGTTGAAGTTTGGTGTGCGCTGACTGGGCGTCGTAGCGGCGGGCGTCTGTGACTGCGCGCCTGTCAGAGTGGTGTCGCTGTTCCGGCCGCTAGACGCCGCAAACTGCTTGTTATTGAATCCAAGCAGTCCTGTCGCCACACTGCCGAGCAGCAGGAAAAGGCCGATGGTCGCCGCGATCGCTCCGGCCCACTGAATGAGACCGGCGCGGTTCCTGCGCGGAGCGGTCTGTTGTGTGGCTGGTTGCGCGGGGAGACGCGTATTTAGCGGCAGCGCGAACGAGCGCGGCGCTTTGGGCATGGGCAGCGCGGCCAGCAAGTCGTGCACCCGGCGCAACTCACCCAGCGCCTCCTGGCACTCTGGACATCCAGGGATATGGCGCTCAAGCTCCGCGCGCTCGGCGGCGCTCAACTCGCCGTCGATGTAGGCGGAGAGTTGCTCGCGCTGTCGCTCCCAGTCGTTTGGATGCCGTCCGCTGCCCATACTACGCTTTGCCTTGCCTACTACTCTTCACTCGAATGCTGACGCTCGCCGCGCGGGAATAGTTCCGGCTGCCGCGCCAGCAGGTCGCGCAAGTGTCCGCGCGCGCGAGCAATCCGCGATTTTACCGTGCCCAGAGGGCTATCCATAATACGGGCGATCTCGTCATAGGGTAGCCCCTGCACGTCGCTCAAAATCACCGCAAGGCGCTGGTCGTCTGGTAATTGTAGCAGCGCGCCCTGGATCGCGGCGATCACCTCGGCGCGCAAAACGGCGCGCTCAGGGTCCCAGGAGGAATCGATCAGCGCGGATGGCGTCGCGGCGTCTCCGGCCGTCTCGCTATCCAGCAACTCGTCGAGGGAACTGCTGGGCTGGCGGCCACGCGCGCGGAAGACGTCGAAGCAGCCGTTGCTGACGATGCGCAGCAGCCACGCGCGAAACGACGCGCCGCGAAACGACTGGATCGCCCGGAAGGCGGAGAAGAAGGCGTCCTGGGTCACATCCGCCGCCGCGTCGGGATCGCCGAGCATGCGCAGCGCCAGCGCGTAGGCCTGCCCCTGATAGCGCTCGACCAGCGAGTTGAAGGCGGCGACATCGCCACGCTGGCTGCGCGCAACCAACGCAAGCTCCAACTCATTCGCCGGGGCTCGATCTGACTTCGACCCAGCGCCTGATCCTGGCGGATCTTCCATGCCGTCTCCCTTTGCCTGCGCGGCAATCGCCCGGGCCAGTGTAGCGCAGCGAATAGCGACCGGCAAGTCCTGGTGCGTGTAGGAGCTATAAAGAGTGGCGCTATTCACGGTCCAGCAAGGCGCGCTGCGGTGAGGCAGATGGCGCGGCGCAGAGCGGAAGAGTGAACGAGAAGGCACAACCTGCTCCCGGCGCGCTCTCCACCCAGGTTTGCCCGCCGTGTAATTCGATGATCGACCGCGTGATGAACAGTCCCAGTCCCAGCCCACCTTTGCGCCGCTCAGTCGCCTCTGCCCGCGCGAAGCGATCCCAGATGCGCTTCTGCTCGCTTTCTGGCAGCCCCGGTCCGGAATCGCGCACCGTGACCTGCGCGACTGGGCAATCCGGCTGGTGATTGGCCTGGTCCAGCGCGCAGGGGGGAATCGACGAGACCGGCGCGCGAATCATGACAACGATCGAGCGATCGGCTGGCGCGTACTTCAGCGCATTGTTCAGGTAGTTGCTCAGCGCCTGTTTGATGCGCTGTGTATCGGCCCGAACAGTTACCGGAGAACCGTCGCCTGCCTTCAGAACGATCTTCCTACCTGCCGCGCGGATCTGTGCTGTGCTGATGGTGTCGCGCACAACACCGACCAGATCGCATGGCTCCGGGCGTATTTCCAGCCGTTCAGAACGTATCTGTTCGGCGTCGAGGATATCGTCCACCAGACGCTGCATGAGATTGCTCTCGCTCTCTGCCTGGGCGAGCGGCGCGCGCGCATGGGCAAGCAGCTCGGCAAAAGCGGCTTGCTGCGCCGCATTCAGTTCTCCAGCCAGGGCAGTGACGCGCTTTGCCTCCAGTCGCAACCGGCCTGCGGTGAGTTGGAGAAATCCCTTGACGTTAGTCAGCGGGGTGCGCAACTCGTGTCCGGTCATGCTCAGGAATGCGTCCAGCCGCTCGTTCGCCACCTCCAGCGCGCGCGCACTCGCCTGGGCCTCCTCGCGCTCACGATCCATCCGGTCGCGCTCCAGCAGCAACGCCGCGAGCCGCGCAATCGCCTGTACTAACAGAATCTCGTCTGGAGCGTAGGGATGTGGCGCATCCACAACCATCAGGCCCATCAGCCGCTCACGAATGCGCGCGGGAACGAGCAAGAGATCATTGAATCCGGGGTCTACCTCGGGCGGGATGATGGTCTTATCGAGCGGGATAGGGATGTCCATGCGGAGCATCGCGATGTCTTCCTCGTTCAGGAAATCGCTCAAGCGCACCATCCCGTCGGGAAAATGCCAGGTGGGGTCGCTGGCGCGGGCAGTGAAGCCCGCAGTCGCTACGGAGGATAGGAGATCGGTTTCCTCATCCCAGGCCACCAGCGCGACACGTGGACTGCCAAGCGCGGTCGCCGCGCCCTCGACCAACCGTTGGCCCGTCTGGTTCCTCCATGAGACGTTCTCATCGTAGTCCTTTGCCACCAGACGCTCGACCATCGAGAGCATCCCATCGAGCGCATCGGCGGTCTTCCGTTCGGCGATGCGTCGCTCGGTGACATCATGGAAGACAAAAGCCCCCCCGGATGAGGTGAGGGTATCGGTCCCTACGCGTACCCACAATGGCGCTCCGCTCAGGCTCAACTCCACCGTCTCTCCATTCGCTTGCGCAATCGTGATCTCGACCGCCTCAGCGCTGGTTATCGACTCGCCGAGCAAGACACGCTGCAGCACTCGCTGGAACGCTGGATACGCTGGCTCTTCTATCGTGTCCATTCTCGTGGCGAGATTAAGTTGGGCCGCCGCGCGATTGGAACTGACAATCTTGCCGTCTTGATCGCAGACGAGCACCGCATCCGTCATCGACTCGATGATCGCTTGGAGCCGCACCGCTCGTTCCGCTGTAGCCTCGTGGACCTGCGTGCGCGCAATGGCGTCCGCGATGCGCTCGGCGACGATCTCCAGCAGACGCACGTCGTCTTCGGTGAAGTCTCGCGGCGCGGCCGTCGCGACATGGAGCGCGCCACGGGCGCCATCTGGCATGCGCAATGGCACACCCACGACTGAACTCAGCAACTGCTGAAAGAGCGTGTGAACGACCTCCACCTGCTTGAGATCACGAATGATGACAGGCTTGCCGTCGAGGGCGATCTTGCCAGCGACGCCGCGTCCGATGGGTACCGTCACATTCGTATTGACATGCGCCTGAAATCCGCTCGTCGCTCGCACACGCAACTGGTCAGCCCCATCTGGCAGGAGGATCACAGCGTTGTCGGCGCTGAGCGCGTCGCGCACGCGGTCGAGCAGACGTGGCAACAGTTCGTCGAGGGTCAAATGCGCCAGCGCCGTCTCCAATATCTCGCGTATGGCGCGTGAACGCTTCTCGCTGGCGCGCAACGCCGCGAGGTTCGCCTTCTGCTCCGTCACATCGCGACAGGCGCCCGCCCATCCACGCAACTCGCCGTCCTCACCCAGAATAGGCACGACGCGGACGGTGAAATCGCGGTAGACGCCGTCGTGACGCCGGATACGCTGTTCCTCCCGAAAGATCTCTTTTGTCTCGACCGAGCGCCGCCATTGCTCAAGGATATACGGCCGGTCGTCGGGATGGACGGCGTTGAACCAGCCCCGACCGATCACCTCAGCCTCGGATTGCCCGGTGAAGGCGCGCCAGTCGCGCATGCCGGCAAGCCCGGCGCCATCGGCTGCAGCCAGCCAGAGGATCTGATTGGTGGCCCTGACGAGCGCGCGATAGTAGGGATGATCTTCGAGGATCTGCTCGGGAGGAATGTCTGGCTCCGCGCGCGGCAGCAAGCGCATGACGCGCGCCAGGTCGGCGGCGGCCTCCGGTTTCGGCGTCGCAGGCGTCGTCTGGCGCTGGGATTGGTCTTTATCCTGTCCCCTGACGCGCTTCTCCCGTTCCATCTACCCCTCCACGCCGTGGCTAGCCGTTCCATCGAGCAGCATACACCATTGGCGCTGCTGGCGACATGGATAGTGTCACACGTGTTGACATGCGCGCCGCAATAGGAGGTAAGTACAGTCGTGATGACTCGCATAGCGAGGCGCTGAATAGATACGAAACGGAGCGCCAGAGAATGGAAGAGTCAGCCCAGACACGTGCTGAGGAGCCACAGCGCGTCTATCGCAATGAGCGCATTGCGGTGCATTGGAATCCGAGCCGTTGTGTCCATTCCGAACGGTGTATGCGCGGGCTGCCACAGGTCTTTCAACCCGACGCGCGCCCCTGGGTGCGGGTGGATGAGGCGACGGCGGACGAGATCGTGGCGGTCGTCGCGCGATGTCCTTCGGGCGCGTTGCATGTCGAACGGCTGGATGGCGGCGTGATCAAGGAGCCAGGCGAGCCTGTGATTGTCGAGCCGCAGCCTAATGGTCCGCTCTATTTTCGTGGGCCTATGCGCATCCTCGGCGCGAATGGCGCCGTCCTCCGCGAGGATACGCGCATGGCGCTCTGTCGCTGTGGGCATTCGCGCAACAAGCCTTTCTGCGATGGCAGCCACGAGACGTCAGGCTTCCAGGCGTAGGCAGCCCAAGCGGCGTCAAGATAAGGAGTGTCGAATGAGCGCCGAATCTGATCCCATTGTGGTGGAGAACAACGAGCAGCGAAGTCGCTACGAGGTTCGCGTCGATGGCAAGATGGCGGTGCTGACCTACGCGCGCGCTGGCGATCAAATTGTCTTTCTACATACCCTTGTGCCGGAGCCATTAGAGGGGCGAGGCATCGCGAGTCAGCTCGCGCATACCGCGCTCGAAGACGCCCGCACGGCGCATCTTCAGGTAGTGGCGCAATGTCCCTACGTGGCGGCGTATGTGCGCCGCCACCCTGAATACCTTGTACTTCTGACGCCGGCCGAGCAGGAGCGTCTTCGGTCTCGCTAGTGGCCTGGTGTCGGCGTGCAAGGCGGGTCGTCACTGTGAGACTCGTTCTCGCACTCGCCTGATCCATGATTTCCGCCGGGCGTGCCGGTCGCTCTGGGCGTATCGTCGTCGTTTTCATGCTCGCTGGCTATGTAAGTCGTGGTGGCGGCGGTGTTATCTGGGTTCCCAACGCCGATATCGTGCGGCAGCGAGTTATCCTCGCCCGCAGTCAGTTGCGCCACCATCTGTGTTGATGTCACCGAGACCACATGCCCCGTCGGTTGCTGCCTGACCAGCAAGAGCGCGCCGTTCTGGAAGCCTGACCCGGTGATGGTGATCGTCCAGATATGCCCACCCGGCACACTGGAGCGTACGCCGCTGACCTGCGTCAGTGTCAGCACTGGCTCACCCAGACTTCCCAGCGCGCTCGTTGTCGTGATGCGTCCTGGCCAGTCCAGTGAAGGCAGCGCCGCTCGCAGGTCACGCCGTCCGCGTGCGCGTAGATTCTCGAGACTCACGCTGACGGTGTCGTGATCGCCTCCGGCTGGTACCAGCGCCAGCGCTTCGTTCGCCTGACGCAGTTCGTCGGTAAAGCGGCCCAACGCCTCATCGTAGACATGCGCTTCCGCATGTTGCGCCACTGCGGCGTCGAGCGCGTCGAGCGCGTCCGTTGCGTACTGGATGTGCAGTTTCGCGCGGTCGGCGTCACTCATGGCCAGATTCGTGCGCGCGTCTTCCTGCCAGCGGCGCACGCCGTAGAGCGCGCTCCCCGGACTCGCGTTGGCCGCCACGGTGAAGGTCGTGATCGTCAGCGCCAGGAGGATGATCGCCGCCAGGGAGGTCCAGACGCGCCACGAGACGCGCCGGGAACCAGACGCCGGGCGCGATGCGCCGCGACTGGGCCGATCTGGTATTGCCAGCGCTGGAATCGCTGGAATCGTTGGCGCGTAGTCCGCATCCGTGTCCACATCCCCTGCGTCGTCTTCCAGGATGCTTACTGCGCCTATCGCATGGCGCCGCGCGCGAGCGAGCAGGCGCGCCTCCAGGTCATCGGCGAAGGTGGACGCGGGGAGGACGTTCCTGACGAGCGCGAGGTCGCCGGCGAGGTCGAGCAATGGCTCCAGCTCTTCGCGCTGGCTTTCTGGGAGCGACCAGCGCGCGCGCGCGGACGGTTGGGAGGAGAGCAGAGCGTCGAGGCTATCGGGGAGGCTATCCGGGAGCCTATCTTGGCGTTCCATAGCTCCTCCTCTCTTTATCCTTCCCATTTCTCTTTTCGCCGCTCTGGTCAGTCTGGCGCTGTTCCGCCGCAGCCAGATGGCGGGAGAGTGAGGCGAGCGCGCGGAACTGTAAGCCGCGCACGGCGTTCTCGGGCTTGCCGAGCATCCCAGCCACTTCCGCCGTGGAGTAGCCCAGCGCGCAGCGGTACACCACGACCGTACGCTGCTCCTCGGTGAGAAGCCGCAGCGCGTCCACGATCTCCGACCAGCGCTCGCGTATGGCGACCACCGCCTGCGGATCAGCTTCGTCGGCAACGGTAAAGGGCTGTGCATCCTCAGCGAGCGTGAGAGGGATCTCTGGGCGCGCGCGCAGCGCGCGATAATGCCGCGCCACCTTGTTATGCGCGATGCCCAGCAGCCACGCCGTAAAGCTCGACTCGTCCTCTGCACGCGTCGACGCGATGCCATCGACCATCGCGTAGAACGTCTCCGACGTTACATCTTCCGCCTGAGGCGCGGCGCCAACTTGCGCGAGCGCGTACCGATAGACGATGGGGAGAAAGCGACGGTAGAGCATGCTGATCGCCGTCTGATCCAGTTGGCGGGCGCGCTCCAGCGTCGGGCCGAAGGGCAGGTCGGGTGGCCAGGTGTACCCTGTGCCGCCCGCCGCCTCTCCAGCCAGTGGAGTGCGATATTCCTTTGTATGCCTGCCGTTCCCCACTCGTCCTCGTGTTCTTGCTTGTCGATCTCAGTGACCACTAATTGCCGCCACTGTGGCCGCTATCGTCATGTCCGCTATCTTCTACGTGGACACGTTGCGCCGCGATGGAGCCGTTGCTCTGTTTTGCGCCCTTTACCTCGACACGCATCCCCACCTTGAGGTCCGCGATCCCCTTCACACCATCGAAGACAGTTGTGTTGGAAACGGTGATCGTCACCGTCCCATGCTCATCTTTCAGAGTAAAGGAAGATGCGCCAACCGTCGCCACCACCCCAGTGATCTCGGCTTCCTGCTGATTGTCGTCATCGTCGTTATCGTTCTCGGCGTCGTTGCCAGCCTCGACTTTTGCCGCGAGGATGCTGCCATCGGCCTGGAGCGCGCCGCCGACCTCGGCCTCCATCCCTGCCTTCAGATCGGCGAATGACTTCGTCACGCCCTCGAACTTCGTGTCGGCGGTCACCTTGACCGTCAGCGGGCTGCTGGTCTTGGTGTCCTCCTTAGTCACCGTGAGCACGAAGCTGGAGCCTGCGCTGTTGACGCTTGCTACAACGCCATGCCTCTCCTGATGCTCTCCAATGCCGCCAGGCGTCTTCGTCGCATCGTCATCACCATGACTGTGCGAGCCATTTTGAGCAAAGGACACCAGCGGCAGGTGGGATGTCGCCCCGGTGGCGGTGGCGACTGCCGCGCCGCCTCCGGCGACCACGACCGCTCCGACAATGGCGATCCCGATCTTACTGTGGAGCAGCGCAGCCAGTTTCGCGAGCATACAGGTGAACCCCTTCTCAAAAGTATCGCGTCCTTGCGCAAATAATCCGTCAGCATGAGGCTGTAGCGTCCCGCGGGACACTGACGAATCAGCGCTGACGTCTGTATGTTCCCTGCGCGAGGCAAAGTGTTAGGGGGTCATCGTAAAGGCGCGCAATTTCGTTTCGCTGGCTGGGCGGTCGCTAGGAGTTGCGGTCGGCAGTGGCATGTCGCAGGCTCAGTGGCGACCCCAACGCCAGCCGAGCAGGTACGCCAGCGCGGCCAGCGCCGCAGTGGCGACGAGTGCGACGTCATTCAGGTAAGGCGGCAGGCTGGATGTCTTTTCGCCGAAGGCGAGATACTGGCCGCCGAAAAAGGAATAAACGACAGCGAGTGCGCTGCCAGTCACCAGCGCCAGCAAGATTCCCCGCGTCCAGGCGTCCCACTGCCCATGTATCCGTGCGACCAGCGCGCCAATGAGAAACAGCAGCGCCGCATCCACCAACAGGGCCACCGGGAGCGACGCCAGCACGCCTATGGCCAGGTCAACACCATTGCTGGCGACCTGTGGCAGCCAGAGCCAGCTTGTGAGCGCAGCCAAATTGATGGCAATCAGGATCAGCATCAGCGCGACGGAGAGACCGAGTCGGCGCAACGCAAGAATGTAGAGCAGGCTGCCTAGGAGTGAGATCAGCGGCGCGAGGAAGAGGTTGGTCAGGAAGACATCGTTCCCTGTCGCGCCCGAATTCAGTAGGAAGGGCGCGGCGAAGAGCGCTCCAGCCAGCAGCAGGAACCCGCCAGTGGCGAGTTGCGCGACGACATGACGTGATGGAGCGGCGGGCGTGATCCCGTCTGGTTGCACTACGGGCACGTGGCAGGATCTTTCTATCTGTGCTATCTCTGCGGTTATGGTCTCCCTCTCCCACACCCCTTCACTGCGGGAGAGGTGTGGGTTGTGGTTTCCGCCAGCCAGCATACCTCATGTTGGCGCTAGCGCGCGGCGCGACGAGGGATGGAGGGCATACGCTCCGGTTCGCGGAGAGGTGCGCTCTTGGCCTCGTTCCTGAATTCGTTCCAGGCAGTGTAGCCGCCATCGAAGCTGTACAACTCGCCGTCACGAACCTCGACGATGCGATCTACGATGCGGTCGAGGAAGTAGCGGTCGTGCGAGATGACCACCACCGTCCCGTCGTATTCCTCCAGCGCGCGCTCCAGCACCTCAGCGGAGTCGATGTCCAGATGGTTCGTCGGCTCGTCAAGGATCAGGCAGTTCGCGCCGCCCAGCGTCAGCAACAGCAGTTGCAGTCGGCTGCGTTCGCCGCCGCTGAGCGTGGCGACAGGC
>DATAOM010000493.1:0-10688 GCA_036265775.1 Ktedonobacterales bacterium
AGTGTGTAGCGAATGCCACGAACGAGCCCCGGCGGCAGCATAGGCCTTACAGTGGTGGCGAGCGGCGCGGCGTAGTACGCTGACATCCATTCCGCCAGCGTGCGCTGGACCAGCGAGAGCGCAGGCTCGTCGAGCAGCAGCGACGAGATGGCGCGTAGCGGAAAGTTCTCGTCATCGCCGACGATATCTCCAGTATCCCCGGCGTCGTCGCTGGCGTCGAGCGACCAGATGACGCCCGCCGTCTCGCGCTCGCCGAAGGGTACAGCCACGAGTTGGCCCGGCTGCGCCTGATCCAACAGATGCGCCGGAACGCTGTAGGAGTAGAGCGAGGCGCGGTCGGTCAGCCGCCAGGAGGCGCGCGGCATCAGGACCTCCGCTCGCATGGCCGCCGCGCTCCTCTCACACCTGTTTTCGCCTCACCAGACGTTCATCTTAGCATCTGCGCAGCGCCGGGCGTGGCGTATTAGGATGAGAAAGTACGTCCGGTGGGCGCCGGGATGACGGAAAGATAGCGTTGCATGAATCCTGAAGCGATTGAGCCACTCGACCGCGAGCTGATCGCGGCGCTTGGCATTGATCTGGCGAGTATCCAGGTCATCGAGCGCATG
The DNA here is from genome assembly GCA_036265775.1 of Ktedonobacterales bacterium. Lineage (GTDB taxonomy): Bacteria > Chloroflexota > Ktedonobacteria > Ktedonobacterales > JADMIN01 > DASWAC01. Next base: position 609 of record DATAOM010000493.1, read on the forward strand.
CCTGGCGGCCTTGGCGGCGGCAGGCTCCTGCGGCTGATGGTCGAGCGCAGAACCGGCGCGGTGAAGTGGCGCGAGTGGCTGGTTATGAAGACACTCCTGCCAAGCGATGGCTGGCTCGGCGCCGCCTCTGGTGATTCTCGGCTACGCGAGATCCAGCTCTGGGAGCGCGGCCTGCTCCACTCGCTCCCCCCTGGTATCGCGACCGGCGTGAGGAGGTGGACGCTCTTGGGCGATCCAAAGCACCCTACCGCTGGCGCGCTGCTCATGGATGATCTCGCCTCGCGCCTGTTGCGAGACCCTTATCACCCGCCTCCCGGTCGCCTGCCTCTCTCCATGATCGCACTGCTGGAACGCATTGCCGAGTTGCACGCGCGCTACTGGCAGGACGAGCGCCTGCGCGATCCTACGTTGGGTCTGATGTCACCGCGCGACGCCTTGCTGCTCATCTCGCCGGAGAGCGTGCGCGCAAGGCTTGCCACGGGAGATGCCAACTCCTATCTTCCACTGGCAGACCAGGGCTGGGACGCCTTCTTTCGCCTCGCGCCACCAAACGCCGCTGAACGATTGCGCGCGATTCTTGCCGATTCTGAACCCATCGCACAGGCTATCGCACGGTTGCCACAGACGCTCGTTCACGGCGATGTGTGGGGACCAAACCTCGGCTGGCTGCCTTCAACCACGAGCGCGCCACGCCGCGAGCGCCAATTGCTGCTGCTCGACTGGGCGCTCGCGCTGAGCGGACCGGCGACTTATGACCCACTCTGGCTCTGCGGCGGCTGGCACGCGCCTGATCCCCGGCGCATTCTGGCTTGCTACCGAATGTTCCTTGACCGCTACCTGCGTGCGCGTGGCGTCTCTTTGCCTGCGGAGACATGGCTAGCGCTTCTGGACGCTGGCTACCTGCGCACAGCGCTCGCCTGTGGCGAGGCGTTTGGCCGCGCCGCCGTCGAGGTTCCCGCCGGGCATGCCCGCTTGGTCGCCGAGGCGCGTGTCCGCTGGTGGGCGGAACGGGCTGTGATGGCTGCGGAACGTCTGTTGGCACGCTAGGTGTCAAGCAACGTCAGCGCGTAGTGTAGCTCTTGCGACACACCCGTATCCTGCTCGCGCTCTCTCGCGCGCTCTAACGCTGACTGCGCTTCTGCGCCGCCGATGCGTCCGAGCGCCCAGGCGGCGTGTCCACGCACCAGCGGCTCGGCGTCCTCCAGCGCATTGACCAGCGCGGGAATCGCGACGGGATCGCCGATGTTACCCAGCGCGACGCAGACGTTGCGCAGCAGCCCACGTCGCTTCGCGCGCTTGATCGGGCTGTGGCGAAAGCGCTCGCGAAAGCCCTCCTCGTCCAGCGCGAGCAGCGGAATCAACGCGGGACTCGACGCATCAGAAGCGCGCGGCTGAAACTCCAATCGGGCGCCTTTGACGCCAAGCCTCTCGCTCGCGCGTAGTCGGCGCTCTACCACTGCATTCACCGGGCAGACCTGCTGGCAGATGTCGCAGCCGAAGATGTGATTACCGATTAGCGGGCGCAGCTCGATGGGAATGCTGCCGCGCAATTCGATGGTGAGATATGAGATGCAGCGGCGGTTGTCCAGGACGTATGGCGCGGCGAATGCGCCGGTCGGGCAGGCGTGAAGACATATTTCACATTGACCACAGTTCGCGCCGAGCGGCGGATCTGGCTCCAGGTCGAGGCTGGTCACCAGCTCTGACAAAAAGACCCACGACCCCCAGCCCTTCGTCAGAATGCATGTGTTCTTGCCGTACCAGCCCAACCCAGACCGCTGCGCGACGGCGCGGTCCACCATCCTGCCGGTATCTACGAAGACAATGCTTTTCTCCAGTCCCGACGGCGCCAGCGCGCGTATCTCTCCGGCCAGCGCATCCAGCCGGCGGCGGATGACCTCGTGATAGTCGTCGCCCCAGGCGTAGCTAGAGACGCGCCCATGCGGATCGCCCGGCGCCGTCTCGTCGCGTGGCGCCTCGGTCAGGTAGAACGTTCCCAGCGCCAGCACGGAGCGGGCGGTGGGCAGCAGCGCGTGCGGGTTGGCTGAGACGCTGGCCCGTTCGGCGGTGAACCAGTCCAGCCCGCCCATCAGTCCAGCCGCGATACGCTCATGCAAGACACGCTCGGTCTCTGGAAACGGATCGGCGCTGGTGACGCGCACGAGGTCGAAGCCGAGCGCATACGCTCGCTCGCGGATATGTTCGGTGAGCGCACGCTGGGATGTGTTTGTGACCGGCGCAGCCATGTCGCGAGGATGCAGCGAATCCAGAAGTCGCCTCGGCTCGTTACAAAGGGAACGCTCAGAGCGCGTACCGGCGCGTTGCCATGTCGCGTACTTGTGAGTATACTTTGCGCGTTGCAGAAAGTGTTGTCGCGCGCTGCCGCTGCGCCGTCGGCTGGACTATGAGCGCCGGTCGCAACTGGAGGGACGCCGGATGATGAAGCGCACAGCGCGACCACGAGACCTCGCCGCACGCGTGGCCGAACGGCGGCGCCAACTGGCTGAGCGCCCAGACGTCAGCCAGAAGATGCGTGACCTCAGCGCCTCCAGCAGCCAGAATCCGAATAGCTCGCTGCGGCCCAGGCGCTCGCCGTTCCTGACGACGGTGATGCTGGCGGCGGGGGTCTTTCTACTGGTGGCCTGCGCGGTCGGCGCGACAGCGCTGGTGGCAAGTGGGATCTGGGTGCAGAACCAACTGAGCGATCCGCCGACGACCGCGCAGAACTTCTATGGCGCGCTACAATCGCAGAACTACACGCGCGCCTACTCCTACACCTCCTCGGGATTCCAGAAGCGTATCCCAGCGGACGCCTTCAACGATCAATTCGGCAGCCTCGATCAGGTGAGCGGCGTCGTGGATAGCTACCCCATCGTCAGCGAGAAAACGTCTGGAGATAAGGCGACGGTCGTGGTTCATGTCATTCGCCGCAGCAACAAGGCGCAGGCGCTCACCCAGACGCTGAGCATGGTCAAGGAAGGCAATAGCTGGCGCATCGACAACATCCTTAATGGCGATATTGTGCCAGTCTCAACCACCACGTAGCCTCAGTCACGCTTACCAGCGTTATCCTGGCGAGGAGACCCCGATGGCGAATGCGCGCGAGCGTGTCAGTATTGTACGGGAGGACATCACTACCCTGTCGGTGGACGCCATCGTCAACGCGGCAAACTCGTCGCTGCTTGGCGGCGGGGGAGTAGACGGAGCGATTCATGACGCCGCTGGTCCGGAGCTACTAGAGGAATGCCGGACGTTAGGTGGTTGTCCGCCCGGTCAGGCGAAGATCACCAAAGGCTACCGGCTCAAAGCGAAGTATGTGATCCACACCGTCGGGCCGGTCTGGTGGGGCGGCGACTACGATGAGGATGAGGTCCTGGCGAGCTGCTATCGCAACAGCCTCTCACTGGCCCTCGAACACGCGCTGAACAGTGTTGCCTTTCCGGCGATCAGCACCGGCGCCTACGGCTTTCCTACTGTTCGCGCCGCGGGCATTGCCGCCCGCGAGGTCAGGCAATTTCTAGAAGAGCACGATCTGCCAGAGCATGTCATTCTGGTCTGCTTCAGCGCTGGCGCACAACGTATGTTCACTGCGGCGGTAGAAGAGGCGTTCGCCTGATGGATGCGACATGACTCAGGCGGTGAAGCGGAAGCTGGCCAGCAGCGGATCGAAGACTGACTGGGCGTCATTGCCAAACTCCGCCGCCGTGCTGACCAGCACGATCACGTAGCCCTTGCCGCCATGGTGTGTCGCCAGTATCGCCATATGCAGCGGCTGCCCGTTGGCGTTGATGTCGTATTCGCGCCGCTCCCAGGTCGCGCCGCCCACCGTCTGCTTCGCCTGCGCGGTGGTGACCTCGGTGAAGGTAAAGCCACTCTGCTGCGCGCCCGCGACCTCGCCCTGGATGATCTTCTGCTCGGTATAGTAGGAGAAGACTCCCGCTTGCTCGACGCTTACGTGCGAGGGCGAGTTGGGCGGATTAAACACATCAGTATAGTCGTACTGCTGTTGGAGCTTGGACTCATTTGAGCTGACCGCCCACGTATTGGGGTAGCTCAGCACGTACTTGGCGCGCGTGCTGGCAAATTCTTTAAAGTTGGTGGGAGCCGTTGGCGTCGGCCCTGGTGTGTACGTGGCGAACGCGGCGTCTGGCATGATGGCTGTCGGCTGTGCGGCTTGTCCCCGCGAGTTCAGCAGGGTATAGGCGCCGAAGCCTAGCCCACCGAGGATGGCGGCGACAATCAGCGCGGCGATCAGTCCGCGAACAGGAAACGATCCCTTCTTCTCGCTAGACTCAGCTCTCCCCACGCCACGATACGCGCCCATTCCTGACATACCCGACGCGATGCCACCACGTCGGTCTCCGGCGTAGCGCGGGTCGTTCCAGTCCGTTGGTCCGCCTCGGTCATCCCATCCGCCGCCGTTATCGCCCCAACGGTCGTCGTCTTCCCAGGCGCTAGGGCGACGCGAGCGTGAGGGCGCAGCGCGATAGTCATCCTCATCGTCGTAGCGCGGTCGTGGCGCGCGCGCGGCTCCCTGCGCTGATCCGCGTGACGATCCCTGTCGGCGTGGTGGCGGGGGGGCATAGCGGTCGTCGCCCCAGTCGTCATCTTCACGCCAGGAGCCACTGCCGCGATTGCGCGACCCACCGCGATTGCTCATACTCACCCCGTCCTCGCCCGTTCGCGCCTCACTGCGCCGGCCACATCAGCCAGCCAGCGCCGGTCAAGTATAGCACAGGCGACAGCCTATCAGACGCGCCAAGAGTTGTATTTTCACGATGCGCGTCAATCTTGCGAAACAGTTTGACTGCGCTGCGCTCCACTATACACGCGCGCGACCCGCCGGGCGAGTCTGTTTACCCGTCTGGGCCATATCGCGTCAACGCGTCCTCTCGCAGTGGCCGGTAGACGCGTCTCACCCGTCTCTATTTGAGGCAGGCTGGAAAGCGAGTTGGGACTGAGCCGTTCGTTGTTCGCCCCAAAAGCGCATGTTATAATCGGAGGTGGCGCGCCCTCACGCCCTCGTCAGTGGGAAGAGCGCCGTTCCGCCCAGCCGCCACGTTTCTCCGGCGAACGACATTCTCCACTCTGACCTAAACCCACCTCGGCGGCGCGTTCAATTCACCATGTAGGAGGCGCTTGTGGTCGCAACTGGGTACCTCATCGCCCTGCTCTTCTTCCTCGGCGGCTGCGCGTTCGTGCTCGCGGGACTCGCGACGGCGGACCTGCTCAACGCGCTCTTTCTTCGCAAGAGCCGCTCGCGCGACAAGCGGACGATCTACGAGTCGGGTGAGACGCCCATCGGCGGCGCCTGGGTGCAGTTTCCCCTGGCCTTCTATGTCTTCGCGCTGCTCTTCGTCGCCTTCGACGTGGATATCGTCTTCATCCTGGGCTGGGCGGTGATCTTCCAGCAGCTTGGATGGTTCGGCTTCGCCGAGATCACGTTCTTCATCCTCACGCTGGCGATTGGCCTTGTCTACGCCTGGCGGAAGGGAGTCATCCGATGGATCTAACGCCGCGCAATGGTGACAGTGTCTCGCTGGTGGCCTTCGACCGCGAGCATATCAACCAGTTGCTTACCAGCCTCGCCGAGGTAGACACGCTCGTCGGCCAGCCGGTTCCCAAGACACGCATGGGTGGCGGAGCGGTCGGCATCGAGGTCGCGCCAGAGCGGCTGGTCGAGGTGGCGCGCGTCCTGCGTGATTCGCTGGGCTTCGAGATGCTCACCTGCGTCTCCGGCGTTGACTTCGTCGACCATATCCAGTCGGTCTACCACTTCCGCTCGCTCGCCTCCAACTGGCTCTTGCAGGTGCGTGTGCGCCTCTCGGCGGATCAGCCGGAGGTCGATTCGCTCATCGGTCTCTACCCGTCGGCGAACTGGCTGGAGCGCGAGCAATACGACATGGTCGGCATTATCTATAAGGGCCATCCCGACCTGCGACGCATCCTGCTGGATGATGACTTCCAGGGTTTTCCGATGCGGCGAAACTTCCGTGCGACGCCCATTACCCTCCACGACCGCGCGACGACCCAGGTGGATGCCGAGCGCGCGATCTCTGGCGAGCAGCAGCGCAACCAGGAGCGCATCGTCTCCAAGCATCTTGGTCAGGGCGACGAGGAGCGCATCCACCCCGGCAAGCCAACGTTTGGCAGCGCGGCGGTCTACCTGGAGACGGGGCAGGGACTGCTGCCCGGCGATATGCAGGGCGACGTCGAGACCGAACACGGCTACGAAGTAAACACAGACAACCCAACACCAACCCGCAAATCATAGTCCAGCGCTATCCTCCACCGGATGTAGCAGGGAGACCTTCGCCATGACACTCCAGACCAATCAGGGAGATCCGGATGCCGCTTCGGCGCTCTACACCGAGGACGCCACCGGCCTGCGCAGCGAGGAGATGATCCTCAACATGGGACCGCAGCATCCCTCGACGCATGGCGTGTTGCGCCTCGTGCTGACGCTGGACGGCGAGACGGTGATGCAATGCACGCCCGTCATGGGCTACCTGCATCGCGGCATGGAGAAGACCTTCGAGAACCGCCCCTACATGGCTGGGCCGCGCTACATCGACAACGCCGACTACCTCTCGCCGATGATCAACGAGGTCTGCTACGCCGGCGCCGTCGAGCAGATCATGGGCGTCGAGCCGCCGCCGCGCGCACAGTACATCCGGGTGATCGTACAGGAGTTGGAGCGCATCGCCAGCCATCTCGTCGCCGTCGGTACGTATGGACTCGATCTTGGCGCATTCACGCCGGTGCTCTGGGCCTTCCGCGACCGCGAGGTCATCCTCGACCTCTTCGAGGCGCTCAGCGGTCACCGCTTCACTCACAACTACATGCGCGTCGGCGGCGTGCTCTATGATCTGCCCAAGGGCTGGATACAGCAGTGCGAGCAGTGGGCGACGCGTTTCGTCGATAAGAACCTGCCCGAACTCGAAGGCCTGCTGACCGGCAACGAGATCTTCGTCTCGCGCACACGCGGCGTCGGGTATATTGACCCACAGCAGGCGCTCGCCTACGCGCTGACTGGGCCGATGACGCGCGCCTCCGGCGTCAACTTTGACGTGCGCGTGCAGCGCCCTTACGGGGCCTACCGCGAGATCGCCGTGCGCCCGCAGCTTCAGACCGGCGGCGACTGCTTCGCCCGTTATCGCGTGCGCATGGATGAGATGGTGGAGAGCGTCCGGCTGATCCGCGAGGCGCTGGATAAGCTGCCCAGCGGACCGATTTCCAACCGCAGCCCGATCGCTTTACGTCCGCCACGCGGCGAGACGTACTACTCGGTCGAGACTGGGCGTGGCGAGGAATCCATCTACATGATCAGCGACGGCTCGGAGTACCCCTACCGCGCTAAGTTGCGCGCTCCTTCGTTCGTGAATTTGCAGATCCTGCCGGAGTTATTGCGCGGCAACAAGATCGGCGATGTGATTGCCATTCTCGGCAGCATTGATATCGTCCTCGGCGACGTAGATCGCTAGGGATAGAGATACAGACCCGCAGGGGCGGATGGGACGGAGGCGAGTGTGTCAGCAGACATCTTAGGGACGATTGTCCATTTCATCATCACGTTTCTCTTCTCGCTGCTCTTCCTGATGGGCGCGGCGACGATCCTCTCGTACCTCGACCGCAAGGTACAGGCCTACGCGCAGGATCGCTACGGCCCGCTGCACTACGGCCCAGCGGGACTGGCGCAGCCGGTGCTGGATGTGGGGAAGCTGCTGCTGAAAGAGGACATGCGCGCCTCGGCCACCGACAACCCGCTCTTCTGGCTGGCGCCGATGGTCTTCTTCGCGCCGGTGCTCGCGGCGTTCGTCGTCCTGCCGTTCTCGCCCTATCTGACTGGCGCGGCGCTGGCGACTGGGGTGATCTTCTACGTCGCGCTCAGCTCGATTGACGTGATTGGCGTCTTCATGGCCGGCTGGGGCGCGAACAACAAATACGCGCTCATCGGCGGCCTGCGCTCCGCCGCCCAGATGATCTCCTACGAGTTGCCCCTTGTGCTCGCGCTCGTCGGCGCGGTCATGCTTACCAGCATCATTGCCCCCGCCTGCGCTGGTGCGACGCCCGACCTCAACACTTGTGGCGTCGGCTCGATCTCCTTCACCAACATCGTCAACGCGCAGCTCAACCCGCCCTGGCTCTGGTTCATCCTCATCCAGCCGCTGGGACTGCTGGTCTATTACATCTGTGGCCTGGCCGAGACGAACCGCTCGCCCTTCGACCTGCCTGAGGCGGAGTCAGAGTTGGTGGCGGGCTACCTGACCGAGTTCAGCGGGCTGCGCTGGGCGATGTTCTTCCTCGGCGAGTACGGCAATATGTGCATCGTCTCGGCGGTGGCGACGGTGGTCTTTCTCGGCGGGTGGTCCGGCCCCGGCGCGAATGAGGGCTTCTGGGTGGGGCTGCTTGGCGGCTTCTTCGGACAGGTCGTCTTCAACGCCATCGCGGCGTTCTGGTTCATCGCCAAGATGGCGATCTTCCTCTTCGCCTTCCTGATGGTCCGCGTGACGCTGCCACGCCTGCGCGCCGACCAGTTGATGCGTTTCGCCTGGCTCGGCCTGATCCCGCTGACGCTCTTCAACATCCTGCTCACCGGCGCGCTGCTGCTGATCCCGACGGATACGAATGTGAAGCTGATCGTGGCGGGCGTGGCGAACTGGCTGCTGCTGTTCATCTTCGTCTTCGGCTTCCGCCGCCTGACAGGCGTGGGGAAGAAGTTGAAGCAGGCGCAAGAAGGTATCCCGGCGATCCCTGGCGCCGAGCGTCTATCCGCCAAGGAAGCCAAACAACTGACGGGCGCAGGCACGCCGTAAGTGCGCATAGATAAGAAGGCGCCTCTCTTCTGGCCGATAACAGAAAATAGCCAGATGAGAGGCGTGCTTTATGGGCTGATCTTAGCGCTGCTCGACCGGGACGAACTTCAGTCCCTGTGGGCCGACGTACTCCGACTGCGGACGGATGAGCCGGTTGCCCTCAAGCTGCTCCAGCACGTGCGCGGTCCATCCGGCGACGCGGCTGGCGGCGAAGGTAGAGGGAAAGAGGTCGCGCGCGAGGCCCACGGAGTGCAGGACGCTCGCCGAATAGAACTCGACGTTGGTGTAGAGCCGCTGATCGGGCTTGCGCCGATGCAACTCCTCGATCGCGTACTCCTCCGTGCCACGCGCCAGCGCAAAGAACTCCGGCGTGGAGGCCTGCTTCGCCATGTCGCGCAGAATCTCGGCGCGCGGATCGGTCGTCTTGTAGACGCGATGCCCGAAGCCCATCAACTTCTGCTTGTGGTCGAGCGCGTTATCCACCCACGGCTTGATGTTGCTTGCGTCGCCAATCTGATCGAGCATATCCAGCACCAGCGAAGGCGCGCCGCCGTGCAGCGGCCCTTTCAGCGCGCCAATCGCGCCGACGACGCACGAGGCCAGGTCCGATTCCGTCGAGGCGATCACCCGCGCGGTGAAGGTCGAGGCGTTCATGCCATGATCGGCCAGCAGCACAAGGTACGTGTCCAGGCTCCTGGTATGCCGGTCCTCCGGCGCCTGTCCGGTTAGCATGTAGAGGTAGTTGGCGGCGTGACCGAGATCGGCGCGTGGCTCGACCGGCTCTTTGCCGTCGCGCTGGCGGGCGAACATCGTGATCGCGGTGGGAAAGCGCGCGGTGAGCGCGACTGCCTGCTCGTAGGTCGGCTTGCCAGAGACGCCCAGGCCAACGCCCGCCGCCGAGATCGCCGTGCGTAGCACATCCATCGGGTCGGCGTCCTTGGGCAGCGCGCGGATCGCCGCCTTCGCCGCCTCCGGCAGTGAGCGCTGGGAGCGCATCTGCGCATTGAGCTTGTCAAGCTCAGTGGCGTTGGGCAACTTGCCGTGCCAGAGGAGGTAGCAGACCTCCTCGTAGGTCGCCTTGCTGGCCAGTTCGCTGATCTCGTAGCCCTGGTAGACCAGGCGGCCCTCTTCGCCGAAGACGTGGCTGATCTTGGTGGCGGCCGCCACCACGCCCTCTAGCCCGCGTGGGGCAGCCGATGACGATGAGGATGTTGTCGAAGACATCGCCGTACTCCTTCGTACCTGTCAGAACCCGCCAGTGTGT
>DATAOM010000494.1:0-3038 GCA_036265775.1 Ktedonobacterales bacterium
GGATCCATGACCAGACGCGCCCAGAGGTTCCCGATGCGACTACCCTGAGCAGCTGGTCCCTGTAGGGATGTCCCAAGGAGTACCCGACATTCCCACGCAAGGATCAACACGCACAGGCCCCAGATCGCCAGATTCAGATGAAAGAAGACCGCCGCAGCGGTTAAGAACGGCAGGAAGGTCAGCGGGATGAGCAGGTATGCGAAAGGAAGTGGATACACATACGGCAACGGCGGCTGCAGGGTGCCAGGAATCCGCGCGGCGACGCGAGTGAGCAGCGCCTGATCGTAGACGTTCGCCTGAGGATTCATGCGCAGGGCATACGCCGCCGAATAGTACGTTGAAAAGTCGATGACGCCCACAGGCTGCTTGAGATAATGGCGATAGAAGTCCGCGAATGCAAACAACGCGATGGCCAGCAACACCAATGAGATGATGACAAGGAGTACTCGCACACGATAACTCAGGCGATGGGCGAGTTGCGCGTCTTGCTCTGCCTGGCCCGTGAAAGACGATGAAGACGAGGGAATGCCGCTCTGCATGCCAGCCCACTTCTGTTGTCGTTTTGGCTACTGAGATAGGGATCTTCTGTGTGCGCTACCGTTCCAAGGCGCAACAATAATACCCTAATCACCTCAGGATGCATAGACTCACGGGCCATAATGGGCGTAGAGTTTGCCTGGCGCGGAGGCTCACGCGACCCAGATAGGGAGGGAAGATCAAGGGCGCCAGAGCGGCGCCCATTCCTCATCTTCCTCGTTATGCGCGTCACTGGATAGACGTGAGGAGCCATGACGCAGACGCACGCCGACCAACGTGAAATACGGGTTCGGATAGGATAGCCGCTGGCCAGCGTTGCTATACTGCCTCGTCAGCGCTTTCTAATCCAGCGCCTGGAAGATCGCCGCGATGCCCTGTCCGCCGCCGATGCAGAGCGAGACCGCGCCGTAGCGCAATCCGTTGCGTCGCAGCTCGTGAATCATCGTGATCGCCAGCCGCGCGCCGCTCGCCGCCAGCGGGTGTCCCAGCGAGATCGCGCCGCCGTTGACGTTCGTCTTGTCGCGGTCCAACCCCAGGTCTTTCTCCACGGCGAGGTACTGCGCCGAAAACGCCTCGTTGACCTCGACGCGATCCAGCTTGTCGAGCGTCAGATCGGCGCGCTTGAGCGCCTGGCGGATCGCCGGAGCCGGGCCGATGCCCATGATCGTCGGGTCCACGCCGACGACGCCCCACGAGACGAGCTTCGCCAGCGGCTTGAGTCCGCGCTCGCGCGCCGCCGCGCCTGTGGCAATCACCAGCGCCGCGCCCGCGTCGTTGATGCCGCTGGCGTTGCCCGCCGTCACCACGCCACCCTCGCGGAAGCGCGATGGCAGTTTGCCCAGCGCCTCCATCGAGGTCTCGCGGATGCCCTCATCCTGGTCGATCACGACCTCTTTGCCCTTGCGGTCCTTGATCGTGACTGGCGTGATCTCCTCGCCGAGCCAGCCCTGTTGTTGCGCGTGGCGGGCGGCCTCCTGGCTACGCAGCGCGTAGGCGTCTACTGTCTGGCGGTCGAGCTTGTACTGCTCTGCCAGATTCTCCGCCGTCAGCGCCATCCCCAGGCCACAGTAGCTATCCACCAGCGACTCCCAGAGGTAGTCCTCCAGCTTGTGCTCGCCCAGGTTCAGCCCAGCGCGCGCGCCGCGAATCACGAACGGCGCCTGGGTCATATTCTCGCCACCACCCACCAGCGCGACATTGCCCTCGCCGAGCAAAAGCGACTGCGCGGCAGAGACGACGGCCTGCAACCCCGAGCCGCAGAGCCGGTTGACGGTCAGCGCGGGCGTCTCGATGGGCGCGCCAACCTGGAGGCCGATATGACGCGCGAAGTAGATGGCGTCCTTGCTGGTCTGCAGTACGTTGCCGAAGACAATCTGGTCTACATCTTTGGCGTCTACGCCAGAGCGTTCCAGTGCGGCTTTGGCGGCGATGGCCCCAAGGTCAATCGCCGAGACGTCCTTTAGTGTTCCGTTGAATGTCCCAAACGGCGTGCGAGCGCCGCCGAGGACGACGATATCGCGATCCTCGTAATTGGTGTTGGTTCTCTTGCTTGCCATGACCTTGCTCCTTCTAGCGCTTCTCGGGATACTCGAAGAAGCCCTTGCCGCTCTTCATGCCCATGCGTCCCGCCTGTACCATGCGCCGTAGCAGCGTCGGCGGCGCATAGGCCGGGTCGGGATACTCCTTGTAGATCGCCTCGGCGGCGTAGAGCGTGGTGTCCAGGCCAACGTAGTCGAGGAGTTGGAACGGCCCCATCGGGTAGCCACAGCCGAGCTTCATCCCGGTATCAATGTCTTCCTTGGTCGCCAGCCCGTTCTCGTACATGCGTACCGCCGAGAGCATATAGGGGATCAGAAGGAAGTTGACGACGAAGCCTGCGGTGTCCTTGGCGATGATCGGCGTCTTACCGAGCTTCTCGGCGAAGGCGCGCAACTCCTCGACCGTCTCGTCGCTGGTCTCGATGGTGCGCACGATCTCGACGAGCTTCATCACCGGCGCGGGATTGAAGAAGTGCAGCCCCGCCACCTGCGCCGGGCGGCCCGTCGCCGCCGCCATCTCGATGATCGGCAGCGAGGAGGTGTTGCTGACGAGGAGCGCTTTCTTGGGGGTGATCTTGTCGAGCTGGGCGAAGAGCTTGCGCTTCTCGTCCTGGTTCTCGATGATCGCCTCGATGACGAGATCGCGGTCCGAGAACTCTTCGAGGTCCAGCGTGCCACGGAAGCGCCCGCGATACTCGCCGGACTGCTCATCGGTGATGCGCCCCTTGCCGCTGAGCATCTTCCACGCGCCCTCGACGCGCCCGATGCCACGATCCAGCAGTTCCTGGTTGACCTCGGCCATGAGGACGTCGTAGCCCGCCTGCGCCGCCGTCTGTGCGATGCCGCTGCCCATCAGCCCGCCGCCGACGACGCCTACCTTTTTGATCGCCATTGATCCCTTCTCCTCTATTCGCATGATGATTGACGCGCGCGTATCGTGTGGAAAATCCGCCGGGGATAGTG
>DATAOM010000495.1:0-1542 GCA_036265775.1 Ktedonobacterales bacterium
TTCAGCATGGACAGTGGACACTGCGTCTGCGCGAGCGCTGGAGTCAGATCAGCCAGCGGATCATGACGTTCGTCGCGCCCGTGACCGAGCGCGCGCGCGTGACATGGACGGAGACGCCACGCTGGAGCCAACGCCTCGCTCTTGGCGCGCTGGGCGTTGCGACGCTAACCCTCATCGCCGCGACGGTCGTCCACTACCAGTCACGACCCAGCGGAACACAAGCGCCGAGCGCGCCCGCGCCAGGGCTCGGCCAGAGCCTGTATCCCTCGGCGATGGTGAACGGCCACGTCGTCGTGCGCAACGCGCAGGGCGCCTGGAAGGACGTCACCCCCAAGGCGTCCATCGGCGCGAACGACCTCGTCGCCGCTGTCTTCATTTCCGACAAGACCGGCTGGGTCACGGTCGGGCATCGCATCGAGCGGCGCAACGACACGCTCGAGGTCTACCGCACGACCGATGGCGGCGCGAACTGGAGCAAGGTCGCGCTTGACCAGTTCAACTCCTTCCAACTCAGCGCGCTCCAGATCACCTTCGCCAACGCACAGGACGGCTGGGCGCTCGCCAGCCTCTCGGAGACCACCAACGACCGCCCCGGCGTCCTCTACCGCACCACCGACAGCGGCGCCAATTGGACACGCAGCCAGGCGCCCATCGGCGGCGCGCTGCAATTCCTGAACGCAACCACTGGCTGGATCGTCGGCGGGCGCGTCAATTATGTTCGCAATCTGCTCTATATCACCCAAGACGGCGGCCTGACCTGGGCAGAGCAGCGGCTCGACCTCCCGTCCGACGCCGCGACCGCCAACATCATGATCGGCGCGCCGGTCTTCTTCTCCGCGACCACCGGCGCGATCGCCGTCAACCTGGAGCAGCGCGTCCAGATCTACCGCACCGAAGACGGCGGACTTACCTGGACCGGTGTCTACTCCTTCCCGTTGCAGTCCACTGATGACTTGGCGCTGCCCATCCTCGCCGCGCACAACGCGAACGGCCTGCTGGCGGTTGGCGCGGGCGTGTACGCCACGGCCGATAGCGGCGTGAGCTGGAAGCAGGTTCCCGCGAACGCGAATCTTGGCTCGGCGCTGACGCTCGCGCTGAACGCGAATCACGACGGCTGGGCGGTCATCGCCACCGGCTGGTGTCCGGCGCAGTTCACCTCGCGCTGCAACAACACCCAGCTCCTCACCACAAAAGATGGCGGCCTCACCTGGGCCCCACCGAAGTAGTGGACCTCTCCCCTGCTCTCCTCGCGAACGCCTGACAAAACCAGTCCAGACGCGAGCGCCCGCCAGCGCACCAGACACAGCAACAGGGCCGCCTCCCACCCCAGGGAAGCGGCTCTGTTGCGCGATTAACTACTCACTCAGCGCGACCTGCGGGGCAGGCTCGTTGCGCGACGGCCCCCGCAGCACGAAGATGCCATTGAGCAGCGAGAGCAGAGCGAAGACCGCCGCGAGGACGAAGACGCTCGTGACGCCGTGGGTGAAGACGATCTCCGCGCGCATCGCCGGAGCGACGCCCGCTAGCAGATGCGCTGGCGCC
>DATAOM010000496.1:0-7963 GCA_036265775.1 Ktedonobacterales bacterium
CCGATGAGCGGCGCGCGCCCCCTAACACGACGATGGAAATGGTGCGCTTCGGTGACCAGATAGTGGCGCGGATCACCTATCACCCCGGTTGGCGTTGGACCAACGACATCAAGCCGACGGCCGGAACCGATCTCTGTCAAGTCAATCACTTCGTGTACGTGCTCTCCGGCGAGATGCGCGTCATCATGACCGACGGGAGCGCGGTGGACCTCAGGCGGGGCGATATCGCCACGATACCTGCTGGCCACGACGCCTGGGTCGTTGGCGACGAACCCTGTGTGTTCCTCGATTTCGGTGGCGCTGTGCGCCCAGAATAGCGACTGTTTCGATTGGAAAAGGCGCGCTCATCAGTGGGGGCCGCCTTCCTTCAGGCGCGCAGGTGGCGGCGCAAACTCAAATTGGTCGTCGCGCTCAATGGCGTCGGCGCGATCATCCAGTTTCACTGCTGAGCATCACTCGGCGTGATACGCGCTCAGCAGTGTGAGCGTCGTCTCGACGAGATTGGCCAGCGGGGCGAGCGCGATCCACTCCTCGCTCGTGTGCTCGTCCATCGCGCCGGTGGAGACGGTGAAGACGCGCGTATGCGGACGCAGAGCGCTGGCGTCGCTGCCAATGAAGGTCGTCATCGTGCGGAACGACTCGCCACGCGACGTGACGGCCGCCTCCCAGGCCAGCAGCAGCGGCTCGTCTGGCGTGACCTCGTAGCCGGCGCAGTGCGCATCGAACTCGATCTCCGCCGCGCCGCCCAACGCCACCGCCGACTCCACGAAGGCGCGCTCGATCTGACCCAGCAGCTCCGCCCGCGCCTCGCCCTCCAGCAGCGTGCGCGCCTCACCCTGGACGTGTAGCTCGCGTGGCACGGCGTTGCGCGCCGAACCGCCCTTGATGCGCCCGATGGAGACGCGGCTCTGGCCGTCCTCCAGCTCGCCAAAAGGGTACTGTGCGCGCCGGAAGATCTCGATGGCGCTGGTCGTGCTCGCCAGCCGCTTGCCTGGATGCCCGCCGCTGCCATGCAGCGTCACGTCGAAGGCGATTATGGTCGCCGCACGCGTCACGACCTCGCCTGGCTCGCCTGCGTTGTCGAAGATAATGCCCTCGCGTGCGCCCCACGGCGCCGGATCAAACGCCTTCGCGCCGACCAGCCCGACCTCCTCGCCGACGGTGAAGAGCAGCAGCAGCGGCGGATGCGACAGTGCGCGCGCCTGAGCTTCCTCGACGGTATGCAGGAGAATCGCGATGCCCGCGCTGTCGTCCGCGCCGAGGTTCGTCTCGCCGTCGCTGCGCAGGATTCCGTCTTGCAGGATCGGCGTATGCGCCTTGCCCGGCGGCACGCGATCGAGGTGCGCATTGAGCAGGATCGGAGCCTCGCTGTCACGCTCGGCAGGTTGAGCCGGGATGCGCGCGATCAGATTGCCAGCGCTATCCACCTGCGACGCGAGGCCAAGCGCGCTCAGCCGCTCGCGCACGTACTCGCGCGCCGCGCCCTCCTGGCCAGAGACGCTGGGAATCCCGGCCAGCACGATCATCGTCGCGGTGATGCGCGCCTCAAGCGTCGGCGCAGTCACAGGCGTTTTGACCATCTCACATCCTCGCCAGGCATGTGAAAAATTCTCAAGCGCATATGAAAAAAGCGCCACAGCCGAGACTGTAGGCGCTGGAGGAGGCGAGGCGCAAGAGGAGGGCGCGATCAGGCGAATGGCTGGGCCATGAAGGTGTAGCCAACGCCAGGAACGGTCACGATGTACTGCGGCGTGCTGGGGACCGGCTCAATCTTCTGGCGCAGGTGACGGATATGCGTCTTGACCAGTCCCGTGCCGCCTGCGTCTTCGTAGCCCCAGACGCGCTCGACGATCTGGTCCGTCGTCAGCACCTGGCCGCTATGGGTAAGCAACAGATGCAGCAACCGGCTCTCGGTCGGGGTGAGCCGCACCTTCGCGCCAGAGCGTGTCGCCTCGTGGCGCATGGAGTCCAGCGCGACGGGGCCAGATGAGATCGAAGAGGTCATTGCGCCCAGCCGCGCGCCGCCGCTGCGCCGGGTAAGCGCGCGAATACGGGCGAGCAGTTGTTTCGGCCGGAAGGGTTTGTGCAAATAATCGTCGGCGCCCAGGTCAAGCCCCTGTACTTCGTCAGCCTCGCGGTCATGACAGGTAAGGAAAAGGACGAGAGCGGTAGATTCGTTGGTCATACGGCGGCAGACCTCGAATCCATCCAGTTTGGGCATCTCAACATCCAGGATGACCAGATCAGGACGTTGCTCGCGCCACAGTTTGAGCGCATGAACGCCGTCAAAGGCGCGCACGACCTCATAGCCGAAGCCGCGCAGACAGTAGGTCAGGAGATCCACCAACTCACGATCATCATCAACCACCAGGATCTTCATGCCTGCAACTCTCCTTCTTCAGACATCTCGCGCCCGCAAACGCGCTCTGCCTGAAAGCGCCTGTAATGGCTTGGGTAACGTTCCTTCTAGCATCGCTCGTCCGGCGCTAAGAGTAGCATCGCGCCGGAACGCATCGCAATGAAACGGTTCACACTTCTCGCCATGCTCATCCATCGTCTCGAAATGCTGCGGAACGTTGCCGAAGATGGCGAGTGGCGTAGCGTGGCCCATAATGATACACGATGAACTATGCTGCGAAGTAACAGCCAGGTTGAGAACGCAAGGCCGCGGGTGGGGAGAAATTTACCGAACGTAAGAGAGGACGCTACAGAAATCAGGGGGCGCCGAGTACGAGAGCGATTCGCCGGGTATGGCGCGATGCGGACAGGGACCGCCCGATTGGTGGAGAAGAAGAGAATGAGGCGAGACGCTGTAGTGTCAGAGAGATTGTCAGGGGTTATCAGAAAGTTCAAAACGATTCATATATCAGCGTACGCCGGAAAAAAGAGGAGCGTCATAGCTCTGATAGGAAGTCCAGGCCCTCCATCTGATCGCGCTCAAAGGTCTTCATGCTGATGTCATGCAGGTATGCGCAGACCTTGCCGCGTGGCCACCCCTCTTCGATGCCGAGGCGGATGATCTGGCGCACGCGCGGGCGCATGTCGTCAATTGCGCTTGACAGTTCCCCACGGGTCACCAGACGCATCTGGCCATCCGGCGCCAGAAAGGCGAGCGCCGCCTCTGGCTCGGAGCGCGGCACGGAGCGCAGGAACTCACGAATCACGCGGCGCGCGCGAAAGCGCAGCCACATCTCGTCGCGCAGATCGCCATAGGGCGGCGCCTCGATCTCGTCCGGATCACCATCCACCATCTCGTCGTTTGTGTCGCTCAGTGGCGCGGCGCCGGGGAAACGCAATTTGACATCGGCCTCCGTCTCCACAGGATTCTCCTCGCGCGTCTCATCTCGCTCCGAGCGTTCCGGGCGCGCGCCCGTCTGACCACGCGGCCCTGTCGCCTGTGATGGTCTCTGGTCCGGCGCATCGTGTTCCCACATGGCCCTCCTCCTTCCACGCCTGTGCGCCCTGCGTCGTCGCAGAATCAGCGCGCCGTGGACCCCCACCACAGACCAGCGTGAACCACCGCAAACAGGAAGTGTGCGCGCGGCGGCTTGCTGTTGAGAATAGAACAAATTTTCTATTCTGTCAATCGAATGGAGGGGGCGCAGATGGCAGGGTACCGGACTTGCGGGCTACCGCGCATAGGAGAAGCGGGGGGAGCGGAGGGGAGCGCCGCCGCTTTTCATTCTCTGCCAACTCAGCCGAAAGGCGCTGAGTTAAGGCTGTTTGTCGCGGCGCGCCTGGAGCCAGGAGAGGAGAAAGCTGAGGGTGAGGATGGCGAAGACGACATAGTAGAGCCAGAGGGTCTGCGTCGTCTCGGCGATCACGACAAGCGTCGTGGCGATAGCGACCGTCACGATGACCTGGATCAGCGCGCGTGAGCGCATTGGCGAATCAGGACGCATGGCCACACCTCTCCTGTCACGTCAGACCAAGAATCAGATGCGCGAGCGTTGGCCCGATGCTATCGACGATAAGCGCGATGAGGAGCAGCGCAGTGATCAACAGCAGCGTGCGGCGGCGGCTGAAGGGCGCCTCCGGTGTATGCGCCGTTTCATCCAGCTTGGAGCGATAAAATTGCAAGAGTACGAGATCATATTCCATCGCGCGCAGGTTCTCGTCGGTGGTGTCTTGCTCGCCAGTCTTGGGGTCGGCGGCGGAAAGCCTCCGCAAGTGCGCCTCCAACTCAACACGGCGTTGTGTGAGCGCGGCGAGCCAGTAGTGCCGCCAGCGGCGCATGCCGACGCGATAGGGCGCTTCTAGCAATACCACGTAGGGCAGCAGCAAGGCCAGCGCCACCACAAGGAAGCGCCAGGTCACCTGAGTGTTGACGTCCCCGCTCACGTCGAGCAGCGTCTGGTGATCCAGCCGCAATTGGCCGGAAAGGGCCAGCGCGCCAGCGAGAACGAGGCTGGTGATAAAGGCGGTGAGCGTCAACGCTGGTGTGACTGTGTAACGCCGCGCGGCAGGCGCCCAGGCGCGATGGCGAAACATCTCGACGGCGAGCCGATATGCGCTCAGCAAGAGCAGCGGCAGCGCGATTAGCGCTAGCGCGACCGTCATGATGAGCGTCGCGGGCGCGGCCAGCAATGTTAGGGGGCGACCAACCACGGCGAGCCAGTCCACCAGCGACTCCGGCGCGGTGAAACCAGCCTGATAGAGTCGCAAGGCCAGCGGAACCAGTGTGTAGAGCAGCGCGCCGACATTGCCGAGGAGAACGAGCGCCGTCCAACCCCGCAGCAGACCCGCGAGCAGCGGTGAGCCGTGCCGCCCGTTGCGAACGGTATGCGAGGGGGAGTAGAGACTGGCGCCGATCAGCAACGCGAGCGGGGCCGAGCCAGCGATGGTCAGCAGCAGGGTAAGCGCCCAGACCAGTGTGACGCCGAGCGCGCCGACGATCAATGCGGTGGCGTAGCCGGTCTGCCCAGTGCCCATCGCGGCGGGCAAGAGCAGAATCAGCCCCAGGATCAGGCCGCCGAGCGCAAGATTGACGCCACCCAGCAGAAAGTCGAGCAGCGGTAGCTCCAGAACGGAGGCGCTCGCCAGGCCGATCGAGCCACGAAGTTGGAACAGACCGTGTCCCATACGCTCTGGCTGTGGCGGATTACTCACGGCGAGACGCCACGCGTTTAGCCCGTCACGGACGAGACGCGTCCGGCGGCGCCAGAGAAACGGACGGCGGCGCGCAGGAAAGAGTGGCCCACTGGCGGCGGCGAGCTGGCTCTCGCGCTGGACCGCAATCATCTGGCGCGCCAGCATGACGGCGTTCTCGCGGTAGGGTCGCTCGGCGCCCACCTCTTCGAGCAGTTCGGCGGCGACGGCGTCCCACGAGCGGTGAGCCAGCCCCAGATAGCCAAGCGCCACCTGCATCCAGGCGCGCCTGCGCGAGGCGGCGAGGCCGCTGGATTCGAGCATCTGCGGAATCTTATCCAGCTCGTTCGCCAGGACGTGCAACTCCTCGACAGCCTGTCGAGCAACATCGGGCGGCTGGAGGTTGCGTAATTTGCCAGTGAGCGTTATCGGGCGGCCGTCGGCGGTGGCCTGTGGCGCCTGGACGGCCGGAGCGACGGCGGTCTGGCGGGGTGGGGCGGAGACACCGCTGGCCGCGCTGATGGCGGACATGAGCGCCGAAGCGCCAGAGAGCGGTCCAGGAGGCGGCGCGCTTATCAATTGTGGCGTTCGTATACCAGCGCCAGACATCGCGCCAGGTATGCCACCCTGGACACCACGCGGATCGCGTAGTCCAGCCAGCAGGTCGCCCTCTCCTCCCTGCGGATTGCGTGGATCAGGGCGAGGCGTGCCACGTGGAGTGGCGGGAGCTGGAGGATTGGGGCGTCGCGGGGGGCCAGCGGGATCATCCGGACGAAGTCGCCATCCCGACACGCGCCACCTCCCTGCCGCCTATGCCTGCGCTTGCCACTGCCATCCGTACGGTCTGCATCCGATGCCCAGGCGTCTCTTTCCTCAAAGAACGCGAATGGCCACGCCATTGTAACAGGGGCGCTCCTTTGGGGCAACAACGCGCGAAGAGGTCCTGTAGTACGGGCTAGGACCCGCCAAGACTTGCTGGGACCAACGCGGCGCCATCTTCACACGCCGTGTAGGATATGAAGTATGAGGAACGCGACGGCGCGACTTGGACTGCGCGCCCGTGGCTCTCTGAGGATTGAGATAATGACCGAGATCATGAGGCGGATCGAACCGCTCGAACGCTATTCAGGGGTGCTCCTGGCCATCTTGTTGCTGTTCGTCGCCGCGCCGCTCAACGCCATCGTCTACTCGACCGCTGGCGTTAAGGGTACCGATAGAGAGGATGCGCTGAAGACGCTGCCCGCCGTCGCCGCACATCCCGCTGGCTTCGTCATCGCGGGGCTGGTGTATGTCTTGCTGGGTGGAGTGGTCTGGCTGTTTTCGCGCGCGATGGCGAAGCGGCTCTCCGCGCGCGCGCAGAGTCAATTACGCTTCGGGAACGCGCTTGGACTGCTGGCGACAGGGCTCCTCGTCCTCTACGGCCTCTACATCGGTATTCGTCTGCCGTGGATCGCGTCTGGCTTCGCGCATAATCCTTCCGACGCGGCGGACGCCTTCACGTCCTATCTGGAGATCAGCGGCGCGCTTCTTCAAGCGGCGTACGTGGCGCTGGGGGGCTGGATATTCTTCCTCTGCTTGGCGATGTGGCGCGAGAAGACGGTCTCTCGTTACCTAACCCTGCTGGGAATGTTTTGCGCGCTCACCTTGTTGCTGGCGGCGTTCGCGGACCCAGTCATTGTCCTACTTGGCCAGTTCTGCGGCTTCGTCTGGGCGTTCGCCGTCGGATTCGCGCTGTGGCGACAGGTGGGCGAGCAGGAGAAGCCTATTGGAACGAGCGCAGTAGAGCCAGAGGTCTAGGCAGGAGGGAGCATGCCCGATCCGATGGATGACGAGCTAGCGGCCTACAACTATGCGATTTTCCGTGGCGAGGAAGACTTCGACGCCTTCGCCGGGCGGCCACACGCTGGCGAGCGCGCGCCAGACATCACACTAACCGATCTGGAGGGGAACGCGGTCGCGCTCTCCTCGCTCTGGCGCGCCAACCATCTCGTGCTGGAGTTCGGCAGCTACACCTGACCCTACTGCTCGATGGCGTGCCCATCCATGGACGCTCTGGCGGCGGAGTACGCCGAACGCGGCTTCGACTCGCTCTTCATCTACACGCGCGAGGCGCATCCCGGCGAGATTCTGCCACACCATACGAGCTTCGCGCAGAAGCTGGCGATGGCGCGGCGCTTTCAGGAAGAGCAAGGCGTTCAGCGGCGTATCCTTGTAGACGCGCTCGACGGCGCGGGCCATAAGCTGTATGGCGCGCTGCCCAACATAACCTGGATTCTGCTGCGCGGCGGGCTGATCGCGTACAAGGCGGCATGGACCGACGCGGAGGACGTGCGCATGGCGATGGAGAATGTGGCGCGCATCGCGGAGTTGCGGCGGCGCGGCGGACGGCTCGCGCCTTTCTGGACCGAGCGGCTGGGCTATCGCGTCGTCGATCAGGCGGCCTTCAACGCCGGACTGGAACGCAACGGGCCGAAGGCGGTGAACGAGTTCGAGGCGTTCACCCATCGCGTCCCACTCGACCGGCTGGAGGAATAGCTGATGAAGGACAAGGAGAAGGCCGCACTAATCGCGCGAGTGTTACGCGGGCCGGGACAGGTTTCGCGCATCTTCTCCATGCTGACAGATGAGCACTTGCGCGCGCCGCTCGCGCCGGGAGAATGGTCTCCGGCGGACGTTCTGGCGCACCTGCGCGCGGCGGACGACATCCAGTCAATACGGGCCTACATGATCCTCACGCGTGATGCGCCGCCGCTGCCCGCCTTCGACGAGCGCGCCTGGGCGGAGGTAGCGGGTTACGTGACGCTGCATCCACGCGCCTCGCTGGACGTGTATTTCCGGCGGCGGGTCGAGCTGGCACACATGTTGCGCAGTGTGG
>DATAOM010000497.1:0-4950 GCA_036265775.1 Ktedonobacterales bacterium
CTCAGGTGGCATAGTGACGTTCTCCGTTTCACCGCAACCTTCCCATGTATGAGCCTGTCGTCGAGAGCGAGTTACACCGAGATATCGAGCGTCATCAATCGAACATTGCTGCAGTATATCATCGCCGCGCGAACCGGACAGTTTGAGGTTTCCATGCCATGCCTGCTGTGTGATGTTAGTGTGAGGAACGGCGGCGCGCGACGAGCCACACAGCCAGTCCCGCGCCCACAGCGGCCAGCGGCGCCCATGCTGGCACCGGCCGCGTCAATAGCTCTAGCGGACTGCCACGTCTGGGATGCCACGCTCCTTCGGGATCGAGCGCTGGATTCGTAATGACGATGCGTAGCTCGCCACGCTCCGCGCTCGCCAGCACGCGATCCAGCCGGCGCGGGATATCCCCCAGCGTGCGCGCCAGCGCGGTCGTCTCGCGCAAGATGTCCATTGGCAGGTCACGCGGATTCTCGACGCCGAGGAGCTTGAAGAGCGCGCCAACGCCAGTACCGCCGAGGAACTTCTGCGCGTAGGGCGTCGCCACCTCGGCGAAGTTGAACGAGGGCGAGAGTTGCACCGTCAGCCCCATCAGCATCGAGGCGGCGCGCCCAAAGAAGGCGAACTGCGCCGGAATACGCAGCGGGTTATCGTAGAAGACCGACTCCACATCGTCCATGACCTCGCGCGGGTCCATCTCGCGTAGGTCGCCCGCAGGCATCGTGGCGAAACGGTCGAGCATCTTCGATGCGATCCGCTCAATCGTCTCGCGGTCCGCCGAATCCGCCAGAAAGCCGAGCGCGTCGGCGCCGCGCACGACCGTGCGCGCGTCGCGCTGGATGGCGCCGAGGAACATATCGCGCAGCCCCGCGCGCATCTTCGGCGTGATGATCCCCATCATGCCGAAGTCGACGAAGACGAGCCGAGCGCTGCTGCCGGGACCGGGCTGGACAAGCAGGTTGCCAGGATGCGGGTCGGCGTGGAAGAATCCCGCCTCCAGCACCTGGCGGATGTACGCTCCCGCCAGCCGCTTCGCCAGCGCGTCGCGGTCCACTCCGGCGGCGTCCAGTTCCGCGAAGCGCGTGATCTTGATGCCATCCATCCACTCCAGCACGAGCACACGCCGCGTCGAATACTCCCAGAGGACGCCTGGTACGCCGATCATCGGGTCGTCGGCGAACATGCGCGCAAACCGCTCGGCGTTGCGCCCCTCGCGCTGGTAGTCCAGCTCCTCGTTCACCGTGCGGCTAAACTCCTGATAGAGCTGGCGCAGGTCGATGAACTGATTCGCGCCGGGAGCCAGCCGCCGCACGACATCCAGCACGAAACGCAGCGTGCGCAGGTCGGTCTGGATGATGCGCGCGATGCCTGGCCGCTGGATCTTCAGCGCGACGACGCGGCCATCGCGCAGGCGCGCCAGATGCACCTGGCCGATAGACGCGGCGCCGGACGGCTGTGGATCGATGCTGGAGAAGACGGCTTGCCATGGCGCCTGAAGCTCGGCCTCCAAAACGGTGAGGATATCCTCGAAGCGTTCTGGCGGCACCTCGTCGTGCAGGGTGCCGAGCACATCGAGCGCCTCCTGTGGCAAGAGGTCGGCGCGCGCGCCCAGAAACTGTCCCAGCTTGATCAGCAGCCCGCCCAGGTCAATCGCGG
Organism: Ktedonobacterales bacterium; assembly: GCA_036265775.1. Classification (GTDB taxonomy): domain Bacteria; phylum Chloroflexota; class Ktedonobacteria; order Ktedonobacterales; family JADMIN01; genus DASWAC01. The sequence goes on from DATAOM010000497.1 coordinate 1,645, forward strand.
CGGAGCGAAATTCCCGCAGGATGCCGATGAGCGCGCCGACGTTCGGTCGCGCCACGTCGTCGCCGCGCTGGCGCGCGCGCACCACACGCGAGCGCTCGCGGTTGATAATATAGAGCGTGCGGAAGAGCAGCAGGCCGACACGATACGAGCGCCAGAGCATGTTGCTCCGCGCCCAGTTGGCGAACTGCGAGCGTTTAACGGGCTTGGGAACGGAAGCCTCGCTGGTAAGCATGGCGAATCCTGCTAGCGAATTCCGCTGTGGTTGATGAGGCGTCTTCGAGGCGATGGAATTGATTCCCGATAACTACTAGAGTACTACGAACGAGCGAAGCGCAAGAGCCCGTCGAGATGCAGCGCATGGCTGCTGGGGAGGATGGAATGGGCGAGCGAAGCGTTATCGCGCTCGATATTGGCGGCACGAACACGCGCATCGCCTTGTTCGACGACCTCACGCGCTCAATGGCGTCCCTCTCGCTCGACCCATTTCCAACTGAGGAACGCTATGAACGGCAACTCGACCACATAACGAACGCCATTAGTAAAATAACTAACCCCGTTAGTTTGAATGACTCCTCCGAGGGCGTTTTAACTAATGAGGTTAGTATAAAAACTAACTCGATTAGCCATCAAACTAACTGGGTTAGTAATCAAACTACTGGCATTAGTATCGGCGTCTCCATCGGGGCGCGTCTCATGCGCGACGGTGGCGGAGTGGCCATGGCGCCGAACCTGCGCGACTATGAAGGCCGTCCCTTCGCGCATGATTTGGCTGAACGCTGTGGTATGCCTGTCCGCCTCGCGCACGACCCCGTCTGTGGCCTGCTCGCGGAGCGGCGCTTCGGCGTATTGCGCGACGCCGACCGTTGCGCATACGTGACCGTCTCGACGGGAACCGGCGCGGCGATCTATCTCGGCTCCGCTGACGAAATAGGCCAGGCGCTCTCTATCGAGTTTGGCCACCAAATCCTGAATGGTGACACACGCGAGTGCCTCTGCGGCCAGGTGGGCTGCCTGGAGACGTACACTGGCGGGCGGCAACTCGCCCTGCTCTACGGGCGCCCACTGGAAGAGGTCGAGGACGCGACAGTGTGGGACGCGCTCTATGACAAGCTGGCGCTGGGGCTGGTGAACCTGGCGCAGTTGACGCGCGTCGAGGTCGTGGCGCTGAGCGGCGCGATTGCGCTTCGCCGCGAGGGATTTCTGGAAGATCTGCGCGAGCGAGTCGAGAAGCGGCTACATGGCATGACGCTGCGGCTGGAGCTGGCCGCGCTGGGCGAGCATGCCCCGCTGGTGGGCGCGGCGCTCCTGCCCGATACTCCTGCGCAGGCAATCCTACACTAGGGACTGCCTGGCGAATTGTGCTATCCTCACGTGGAATGTCCCGATGTCGAGGACATCGGTCCGTTAGAGCCGTTCTCGGCGCAGCGACGGGAGGAGCGGGCGCCATGTTCACCGTTGAGCAGCGGGATGCGCTGCGCGACCGCGTGCTCCAACTTGCGCAGGAGGATGAGCGTGTCGTCGCCGGAGCCGTGGTAGGCTCGCTCGCCTTGGGCGGTGGCGACCGCTTCTCCGACCTGGACCTCACTTTCGGCGTCGCCGACCACACGCCGGTCACGGATGTGCTCAACGACTGGACGCGCACGCTCGCCAATGAGTTCGATGCGGTCCACCTTGTTGATCTCGAACGCTCTCCGACTGTCTATCGTGTGTTCTTATTTCCCGACGCGCTGCAGTTCGATCTCTCGATGACGCCAGCGGCGCAGTTTCGTCCCGCGGGGCCACGCTTCCGGCTGCTGTTCGGCGAGATAGCGGCGGGTGAGGCCGAGGCGCCGACGACGGTGGGCGGCCTCTTCATTCCCACGCCGGTGATTGCGTCGGACCTCTTTGGGTGGGGTATCATCTACGCGCTCCATGCCCGCTCGTGCATCGAGCGCGGACGTGTCTGGCAGGCGGAGCATTACGTCGGCGCGGTGCGCGACCATGCGCTCTCACTGGCCTGCCTGCGTGAAGGGCTGCCTGCGGCGCAGGCGCGCGGCTACGACGACCTGCCCGCTGAGATACTCGCTCGATTCAGAGACACCCATATCGGCGCAGCCGAGCCTGGAGCGCTGCGCGTAGCCCTTGCCGCCGCAGTTCGCGCGCTCATGCAAGAGGGCGCGGAGGCGCGTCTGCCGCATGCGAATACCGTCGCAGAGCGCCTCGCCGACCTACGCTGACGCAGAGATGACGCTACCGTCTCCATACCATTGGCCTCCATCGCCTGGTGGCTCGGCTCTTGATACGTCAGACATGTCCTCATCGGACATGAGCCAAGCGCACGTAACCGTCGCGTGATTGCAACAGAGACGACGCACATCTGACACAGACGCCACGTAGACTACAGTGGAGACGCTGGCGATTCGACCGGACGGACTGGACGAACCGGACGCCCTCGCTCTCACGCTGCTGAACGACTCATAAAGAAAGTGATCTGTCGTATGCGCTCGCTCTCCGCCGATCTCGCCCAGCGCGCGCGGCCCGCCACGATTGTCGGCGTGCTCTGGCGCGGGCAGTCGTACCTGAACCTGCTGTATCTGCTCGCCGCCTTTCCGCTGGGGCTGATCTATTTCATTCTCTTGATCACGCTGATCTCGACAAGCCTCAGCACCATCGTCGCCCTCATCGGCATTCCGTTGTTGCTGGCGACGCTCTACATCTGGCTGGGGCTGGCCGAGTTCGAGCGCCAGCTCACCAGTTGGTGGCTGGGCGTGCCTATCCAGAAAATGCCTTTCACACCTGAGCCGGGAGCGGGCTACTGGAAGCGGCTCCAGGCGCGACTCAGCTCGCGCGTGACGTGGACCGGCCTGCTCTACCTGTTCATCAAGATGATCTTCGGCACGGTTGTCTTTGCCATTTCGGTCGGGCTGATTGCGCTGACGGCGGGGCTGCTCACCGCGCCGCTGCCCTTCCTGCTCCAGGCAACCGTGGGCGGCGGGCTGGAGCCGGGACGCGCGACACTGGCGCTCCTCTCCCCATTGCTGATGCTGCTCGGCGTCGTGGTGGGCCTGATCACGCTGCTCGTGGGCGATGGGCTGGCCTTCGTCTGGGGCAAGTTCGCGCAGATCACCCTCGGCGTCAGCGACGAGGCGCTGCGACTGGAGGAGGCGCGGGCAGCGACACGGCGGGCGCAATCGCAGGCGGCGCAGGCGGATCAGAGCCGTCGTGAGCTGATCGTCAACGTCTCGCACGAGCTGCGCACTCCCATTGCCAATATTCGTGGTCATGCGGAGTCGCTGTTGCTGGCGTCTGAAGGACCAGATGGCGTGG
>DATAOM010000498.1:0-3412 GCA_036265775.1 Ktedonobacterales bacterium
CCAGAGACGGTTTCCGAGCGATACAGCGCCGCATCGCCAGCCGCGCTACTGCCGCTGGGCGTTCCGCAGCTGCTGATTCATGGGACGGCGGACGATAGCGTGCCGTTCGAGTTGAGCGAGATGTACGTGGAGGCTGCAAGCGCCGCCGGGGATGAGGCGACGCTGCTGGCGCTGCCGGGGACGGGGCATTTCGAGGTGATTGACCCGCTCTCGCACGAGTGGCCGGCGATTCTGGCGGCGATCAAGGGGTTGGTCGCGGGGTAAGGACGGTTCCGCAGGCGATGCGGTTCGGTGGAATAGAAACCTACCCCCTAGTCCCCTTCCTTCTTAGGAAGGGGAACCAGAGGCGACGTCGCATGCCAGGGACAAGCGTTGTCATCCAGCCAACGACAAGCGGACGCCAGAAATGAGACGGGAAGACGCATGAACGAGAAGAGTAAAGGCTTTGCGACGGTGGACGAGTATATCGCATCGTTTCCCGAAGCGACACAGGCGAAGCTGCGGGAATTGCGAGCGACGATCAAGGCGGCAGCGCCGGAGGCCGAGGAGATGATCAGCTATGGGATGCCGACGTTTTATCTGAAGGGCAATCTGGTGTATTACGCCGCATGGAAGAAACACATCGGGTTCTATGCGATTCCGAGCGCGAACGAGGCGTTCAAGGATGGACTGGCGGCGTATACAGTCTCGAAGGGCGCGGTGCAGTTTCCGCTCGACCAGCCGCTACCAGTGGATCTGATCACGCGGATGGTGCGCTTCCGCGTGGCGGAGAACCTGGCGCGGGCCAAGGCGAAGGCGCGCAAGGACTAGGAGTGAGCAGGGTGGCTACGCGCTCTTCGATGCGGCGAGCATCTGACTCTTGATGTAGGCGCCGTAGGGAACGGAGGGTGCGCCGGACCAGTCGGCGAGCAGGCTTGGCGTCGCGCACGAACCTGGCGTCCAGGCCCAGGCGATGAAGGAGATGCGCAGGCGCTGGAAGTAGGCGATGGCCTGGCCGATGTAGCTCGTCTTGCAGTCGTACGAGCCGAACTCAGTTGCGATCACAGGGAGTTGGGCCGCGACCGAGCCGAAGGCGCGTGACCAATCGGCGGGCTGCTGGGAGCCTCCGCCGTGGTTGAAGGGATGCGCGCCAAAGATGACATTCTTCAGCGAGTCGGTGGCCGCCTGTACGCCGCTCAGGTCGTATCCCCAGCCTGTCCCGCTCAGGATAATGAGATTGGTCGGCGCGATCTCACGCACTTTGCTCGCCAGCGCGGGCATGCCGATGGCCTGATAGGTGTGTGGCGCCGCGTAGCGTGAACACGCGCTCGTGATCGTTCCGCCGTTGCGCCATTGCGTCCAGGTGACGTCATGCGGCTCGCTGAAGAGGTCGAAGATGGCGTGGGGATCGTCCTGATAGAGCGCGGCAAGGTCCTGCCAGAAGGCCACATCATAGGTGGTGTCAGGCAGCGGACACTGGGCGCCGCCGCTCTTCGCGTCGTCCGCCAGGCCGAAGGGCGCGTCCCATTGCAGCGTCAGGATGACGTACAGCCCGGTGGATTCAGCGTTGGCGATGGCGTTTGACACGGTTGACTTGTAGCTCGGGCAACTGCCATTCAGGTTGCGCCAGAAGGCCGACGAGAGCGGAATACGCACGGCGTTCATGCCCCACGAGCTCATAGCTTTGAAGTCGGCGACCTGAAAGTGACCGTTACCCGCGCAGGAGAACTCCAGCGAGAAGTCGGCGGCGCCCAGGAGCGTCACCGGCGCGCCAGCCGCATTGACAATCCGCGTGCCCTGTACCGCAAGCCGGTCCGGCGATGCTTGCGGCGTTGATGTATGCGAGATGGGAGCGAGCGTGGGCACGACGGCGGCGGTCGGTTGCGCGGCGGCGATACGCAGGGCGCCAACAGCGTGCGCCATGCCGCTTATGATGGCGGCGACCGCGACGAGCACGATGAGAAGAGTGAGCGTTGCTCGAAGATAGCGGCGCATGCTTGTCGGTATATTCATGAGAATGTCGTCTCCTGTTTCGCAGCTTTCACGCCAGCCATCTGTGGCGTCTGGCCCATGGGCGCGCCGGTATCCGCCACCGGGAAATCCTTGGCGTGGTTGCACGCCGCGTACTGCGCCGCCGCGTCAGCGGGCAGTGGCTTGTTTGGTACTGGCGGCAGGCCCTTGAGGCGCCAGAGCGTCGCACCATTGATGTTATCGACGACGACGAGCTCATAATCATGGCGGAAGGCCAGGCTCTGAGTGTCGATTTGCTGGCTGACAAGATCACCCGGCACAACAAAGATCCACTCGGCATACTTTGAGGGGGCTAGCAAGGCGTCATCCCAGATAGCCCCATTACCTTCGTAGATCTCGTCGTGGAACGCGACATTTGCGGGGCTGAGGTCAAGTAGCGCGTGATACTCGTCGATGAGGATGCGCCCGCCGTCGTAATGTTGCGCAAGATAAGCGACGACTGTATGACCCGGATAACACGCGAGTCCGCCCTGACCATCCTGGATCGTAATGACGCCGCCCCAGGAGATCAGGACCGACTGGGCGATGATAACCAGCGTCAGCGCGATCTCGGCGAGCGGAAGCCAGCGGAGCGAGAGACGACGCGCCGGTTCAACCAGGGTGGCCATGAACACCGCCGCAGGCGCCGCCATCTCCGCGCCAAAGCGGGCGTTGTAGAAAAAATAGGGAGGATGGCTTGCATGCGGGACATACATCACATCCTGACCCAGGACAAAAGCCACAACATAGAATGCAAATGGAACGAGCATTGTGCCAGCGGCCAGCGCGTCGATTGAGAGCCGCCGACGGATCAAAAAGAGGATGACAGCGAGCGCTCCCAGCGCGAGGAGGACCGGGCCAATGGATTCCGCCGCGGCGACCGCGTACGTACGTATCGACTGCCAGAGGTTATGATAGGTGTCCGCAAACCCATCCCTTATGAAGGACTCTGTTTGCGCCTGTGACGAGAAGGACCCTGAGAGAAATGCCAATGGGCTGCCGAAGATGACGAGGTTCCAGACGAACCACAGGATGATCCCAATGCCGCCGAGGATGGCGAAGAGAATGACATCGGCGAGCATCTTGGCGCGCGGTTGGCCCCGGCGCCAGTCGATAATGATGATCGCCGCGATAAGCGCCAGTAAGAGCGCCCAGCCGTCGTAGCGCGAGACCGTCGCCAGCAGCGTCGCCAGCGCGGCGGCGACCAATTCGCGTAGCTCGTCGGTCTGCGCCCAGGCGACGAAGTAGTAGGAGGCCGCCGCCAGGGTCGCGAACAGCACTGGCTCCGTAAGCGGCGTCGTTTGCAGATAGAGGATGTTGGGGTTGAGGACGAAGAGCAGCGACCCGACGAAGCTGGCGCGGCTGTTGTGTGTCAGGCGGCGGGCGGTGAGGAAGACATAGATGGACGCGATCAGGTAGCAGG
>DATAOM010000499.1:0-10649 GCA_036265775.1 Ktedonobacterales bacterium
ATCCGCTGCTGCTCGTCGGCGCGAAGACCGGACACGACGGCATCCACGGCGCGACCTTCGCCTCGGTGGAAGACCCGCACAGCCGCGAGCGCTCGGCGGTGCAGGTGGGTGATCCATTCATGGAGAAGCTGCTGCTGGAGGCCTGCCTGGAGCTGCTGGACGCGGATGTGGTGGTCGGCATCCAGGATCTGGGCGCGGCGGGGCTGACCTCGTCGAGCGCGGAGATGGCCAGCCGCGCGGGCAGCGGCGTCGAGATTGATGTGGCGCTTGTTCCCTGCCGCGAGACGCACATGAGCGCCTACGAGATCATGCTCTCGGAGTCGCAGGAGCGCATGCTGGTGGTGGCGCGACGCGGGCGCGAAGAAGAGGCGCAAGCGATCTTCACCAAGTGGGGGCTGGACGCGGTCGTCATCGGGCGTGTGACCGATGATAAGACGCTGCGGATTCTGCATGATGGCGCGCTCGCCGCCGCGATTCCCGTCACGGCGCTGGTGGACGAAGCGCCGCTCTACGATCGGGATGCTGCGCGTCCCACCTACCTGGACGATCCGCAAATCATGAGCGCCGACGACCTGCCAGAATCGCGCGATCTGGCTGCCGATCTGCTGGACCTGCTGGCCCAGCCCACCATCGCCAGCAAGGCCTGGGTCTACCGCCAGTACGACTCGATGGTGCGCGCGTCTACCATCCTCAGACCCGGAGGAGACGCTGCAGTCGTCGCGCTACCCGGCTTCCAACGCGGCGTCGCCATGGCGACCGATGGCAATGGGCGCTACGTCTACCTCGATCCGCGCGCGGGTGGGATGCACGCCGTGGCCGAGGCCGCGCGCAACCTGACCTGCTCCGGCGCGCGCCCGCTCGCCGTCACCGATTGTCTGAACTTCGGCAATCCAGAGAAGCCAGGCGTCTTCTACCAGTTCGTCGAGAGTGTCACCGGGATCGCGGAGGCGTGCCGCGCGCTCGATACTCCGGTGGTGAGCGGCAACGTCAGCTTCTACAACGAGACCAACGGCGAGGATATCTTCCCTACACCGATCATTGGCATGGTGGGCGTCGCGGACGACCTTGACCACCTGACCACCATCGCGCTGAAGGAGAGTGGGAACACGCTCATCCTCCTTGGCGCGCCAGCGGAGACGCTTGGCGGGAGCGAGTTCGCCGCGCTGCGCGCTGGCAGGCCGCTCGGCCCCACGCCGCCAATTGATCTGGACCTGGAGGCGCGCACGCAACTCGTCTGTCGTGAGGCGATTCGGTCCGGATGGGTGCAGGCGGCGCACGATGTCTCCGATGGTGGGCTGGCGGTGGCGCTGGCGGAGATGTGCGTCGCGGGTGACCTGGGCGCGGACCTCGCCTTGGAAGTCATGGGGCGCGCTGACCTGGCGCTCTTCGGCGAGGGAGGATCGCGCATCGTGATCGAGGCGCGCGAGGCCGACCTTGCCGAGATCGAGCGCCGCGCGCGGGAGCATGATGTTCCTTTCATCGCGCTAGGCCGCGTGAGCGCGGAGCAGACGCTCTCCATTCAGCTTCGGCCTGTTGGAAGTTCTGAATCGCTTGAGTTGAACGCGCCCGTTGACACGCTCAGGCAACGGTGGGAAGGAGCCATACCATGGGCGATGCGCTAGCGAGCCAGGAGCAGGAGGTGTCTGACGAGACGCCTGCTCACGACTGGCATGAGGAGTGCGGCGTCTTCGGCGTCTGGAGCCATCCTGACGCGGCGCGCCTCGCCAACTACGCGCTCTACGCGCTCCAGCACCGCGGCCAGGAGAGCGCGGGGATCGCCGTTGTGGACGGCGTGACCATGCGCCATCACCGTGGGATGGGGCTCGTCAGCGATGCGTTCAGCCAGGCGGACCTTGCGGCGCTCACCGGCCACGCCGCCATCGGGCACGTCCGCTACTCCACGGCGGGGGGCAGCACGCTGGCGAACGCGCAGCCGCTGGTCTTCGCCTTCCGCCAGGGCAACCTGGCGCTGGCGCATAACGGCAACCTCGTCAACGCGGCGCAGATTCGCGACCAGCTAGACGAGGACGGCAGCATCTTTCAGTCTACCTCCGACACGGAGGTCGTTGCGCATCTCATCGCGCGTGGCAGTCATCGCGACTTCGTCGAGAATGTCTGCGCCAGCATGAAGCGCATCGAGGGAGGCTACGCGCTCGTCCTGCTGACCAATAATTGCCTTGTCGCCATCCGCGATCCCAATGGCCTGCGCCCGCTGGCGCTCGGACGGCTGGATGGCGTGTACGTCGTCGCCTCAGAGACCTGCGCCTTCGACGCCATTGGCGCGACCTTCATGCGTGACGTCGAGCCCGGCGAGATGGTCGTGATTGACGACAGCGGCCTGCGCTCGGTGCGCTTCGCCACGGCGGCGCGCAAGGCGCTCTGCACGTTCGAGTATATCTACTTCGCCCGGCCGGACTCCGACATCGACGGCATCAACGTCCATCTGGCGCGCAAGCGGTTGGGCCGCGCGCTGGCGCGCGCCTGTCCCGTCGAGGCCGACGTGGTGACCGGCGTGCCGGATTCGAGCATCTCGGCGGCGATCGGCTTCGCCGAGGAGGCGGGCATTCCCTACGAGATCGGGCTGGTCAAGAACCGCTATGTGGGGCGAACGTTTATCCAGCCGACGCAGGAGCAGCGGCGCGAGGGTGTAAAGCTCAAGCTCAACGCGGTGCGCAAGGTAGTCGAGGGCAAGCGCGTCGTCATCGTGGACGACTCTATCGTGCGCGGCACAACCAGCGCCCGCCTGATCAATCTCGTGCGCGCGGCGGGCGCGACCGAGGCGCACATGCGCATCAGCTCCCCGCCGGTGACGCATCCCTGCTACTATGGCATTGATACCAGCGACCGCACGAAACTGATCGCGGCGAACCAGAGCATCGCGGAGATTCAGGAACAAATCGGCGCCGACTCGCTGGCCTACCTGACTGAGGAGCAGATGCTCGCAGCCTTCGGCGTCGGCGATGTCAAATCCCATCCCTTCTGCAACGCCTGCTTTACCGGGCGCTATCCCACGCGGCTCCCCGCCGAGCCACGTCCTCTCGTGGGAACTTCGGTCGCGATCCGGGCAGGCGCCAATGGGCGCGAGTGAACCTGGAGAGATCATGAGTGAGGCGTACCGCGAGGCCGGAGTAGACATCAGCGCCGGAGACGAGGCGGCGCGGCGCTACCAGGCGCACGCCGCGCGGACCTGGCGGTCGGAGGCGTTGACGGCGCTGGGGGGCTTCGGCGGCGCTTTCGCGCTGCCGCTCGACCGCTATCCCAATCCTGTACTGGTCTCGGGGACCGACGGTGTCGGCACGAAGCTGAAAATCGCCTTCGCCCTCGGACGCCACGACACCGTCGGCATTGATTGCGTCGCCATGTGCGTCAACGACATCGCCGTGATGGGCGCCGAGCCGCTCTTTTTCCTCGACTATCTCGCGATGGGCACGGTTGACCCAGCGGTCGCCGAGCAGGTGGTGCGCGGCGTCGCGGATGGCTGCGCGCAGGCCGGTTGCGCGCTCATCGGCGGCGAGACTGCCGAGATGCCAGGGATCTATCAGGACGGCGAGTACGATCTTGCAGGGTTTGCTGTCGGCGTTGTCAACCGCGACCGAATCATTGACAGCAGTGCGATTGCGGATGACGATGTCGTGATCGGCCTGGCGTCGTCAGGGCTGCACTCCAACGGTTTCTCGCTGGTGCGCAAGCTCATTGGGAATGCAGGCATCGCACTCGACACGCCCGCTCCAACGGGAACCAATGGCCTCACGCTCGGTGAGGAACTGTTGACGCCGACGCGCATCTATTCACCGACGGCGCTCGCGTTGTGTCGGGAGTTTCCCGTGCATGGCATGGCGCACATCACTGGTGGCGGGCTGACCGATAACATCCCGCGTATCCTGCATGGGCGCTGGGTTGTCGAGCTTGAGCTGGCATCCTGGCGAGTTCCGCCGATCTTTTCCTGGCTGGCGCGGCGCGGCGATCTGAGCGACGACGACCTTTTCCGCACGTTCAACATGGGCGTCGGCTTCGTGCTCGTCGTCCCAGCGGAGGCCGCGGATGGCGTCGTCGCACGCGCTAACGAGTTGGGCGAGCGCGCCGCTCGTATCGGCGTCGTGCGCTCCGGCGAAGGTCAGGTTCTTCGCCGGGGAAGCTGGCGGGATAGCCGACCATGACGGCGTTCGCGGTCTTCGCCTCCGGTTACGGCTCGAACCTCGAGCGCTTCATCGAGGAGACACGCGCGCCTGGAGATGAAGCGCGTCTCGCGCTCGTCGTCTCCGATCGGCCAGCCTGTCGCGCGGTGGCGCTCGCCCGGCAAGCCGGCATTCCTACCTTCGCCTTCGATCCGCGCGCCTACCCCGGCAAGGCCGCGTTCGAGTGTGAGATTCTGAGCGAGTTGCGCGCTCACGACGTGAAGTGGATTGTCCTGGCTGGCTACATGCGCCTCCTCGGATCGACGCTGCTGGACCCGTTTCGGAATCGCATCCTCAACATCCATCCCTCGCTCCTGCCCGACTTCCCCGGCAAGGACGCGATTGGGCAGGCGTTGCGCGCAGGCGCCAGCATGACTGGCGTCACTGTTCACTACGTGGATGAAGGAATAGACACGGGGCTGGCAATCGTACAAACACGCATAGCTATCGCTCCGCATGACACCCTGGATACCCTGGCTGAGCGTATCCACGCGGTGGAACACCGGCTCTATCCAGCAGTCGCGCTGCCCTTGATTCGGGAGACAGTGATCACGTGAGCGCTGCATGGCAGCGGAGGAATGCTTGCCCACTACTTCAGGACATCGAGGAGGTGTCTATGCCGCTACAGAATCGGGTGACGCCCTTTGGCGAGATCGTGGCCGTTCCTGAGCGTGGCACGCTGATGGGCAATCGGGGGATCTTGCATGACGATGCGGGACGCCTTGTGCGCTCCTGGCAGGTGCGGCGCTGGATCGCCTGTCGCACAGCGTTTCGTGGACGCCATCGTCAACTGCTGCAGCCCCATTCGTGGACGGAGCTCTTCTTCCTGGACGAGGCGACAGCGTTCGCTGCCGGTCATCGGCCGTGCGCCGAGTGCCGCCATGCTGATTATCAACGCTTCAAATCGGCCTGGGAAGTGGCGGTTGGTGTTCCAAACGGCGCTGATGCGATGGATGTGGTATTGCACACCGACCGGCTGGAGGGCCGCGGCGTCAATCAGCGCAAGCGTACGTACTGGGAGCGGCTGGCTGCTCTCCCGGATGGCGTCTTCATTCGTCTGGACGGATCAGCCTGGCTGCTCTGGCGCGAGCAATTGCTGGAGTGGTCGGCGGGAGGCTACTGCGCGCGTCGGTCGCGGCCACCTGCCGCGAGCCGCGTCGAGGTCCTGACACCGCGTTCGCTCGTCGCCGTCCTGCGCGCCGGCTACCCTCTCCAGGTACATATCAGCGTCGAGAATGCCATCTGAATCACAAACCGCTGGCGCCCCTAAATCGCCGATTTGCGTACCGGCGTACAGCGCTCGGCAATAACCGGTTTGCCACCACATGGATGGCGTGTATGGCGTTGACTGAGTTGATGGTCCCCACAGTGGCCGTGTGCTCGATGATGCAATCCGGCGAGAAACCGGGATAAGATAGGGGAGACGTGGCCGGAAAAATCAGGTATCGCGCGCTGATTTCATGTGACGTTTGATCCTAAGATTCATCTTACAAGGCTGAGAGCGTCGATTACCAGGGTAATGACCATTCCTTGACGATTCACGGCGAAGTATCATATCGTAAAAGCCGAAAAACGCTGCCTTTTCAGTGCAGGGGCGACGGCGCAAAACCTGGCCAATGAACTGGCCGTCGTACCGCAGTTATTCCGGGACCGTAGCTCAGGGGCAGAGCAGGGGCCTTTTAAGCCTCGTGTCGTGGGTTCGAATCCCACCGGTCTCACCACGTACCTTGTAGATGAGCGATGATCCAGGCTATTTCAGCAATCGCGTTGTGCAATTCTTTACAAACTGTCCCCTCATACACCCATTTCAAGGCCCCTGATTGGGAGCAAAGTAGGCCTTTGCTCCGTCTGCTTCACCATTCTACATCTCTGGGCAAGTCTCTCATTCAGGCAGTATTTAAAGGGCTGTATCGCTGGCAGTAGGCTAGCCGAGCCAGTATGCAGACGCTCAAGCCTTGCCCGCAGCTATGAGCGACGCGTCTGAGAGAGACAAGCGCTCCCCTGCCACACGCGCAGCGTGATAGCCATCGTCGCCCAGGGCTATTCTCGCCGTCTCGAGCGCCGCCGCAACCCGCGGCTGCTCCCCGGTGTCCCACACAACAACACCGAGTGTATGGCATTTCGCCTCGACTGCCGCCAGCAGGCGCACTGCTTCCGCGTGCTCACCTTGCTCTCCGCGCAGGAGCGCAATCTGCGTCAGCGCTTCCAGCACTCCGGCCTGGGCGCCTATTGCGCTGAAGTGCGCCATGGCCTCACGATAACGAGCGAGCGCTCCCTCCCAATCTCCACGTGCCTCCGCCAGACTCCCGAGGATGCCCGTCGCCTGTCCCATCCCATTGCGATCTCCCAGCATGCTCCGCACTCGCAGGCATTCCTCAATGGTCTCTTCGGCCTCGGCAAACCGCCCCAGCAGCCGTAGGGCGTCTGCTCGGTTGGTCAGCGCCCTCACTCGCGAGCTGTCGTCTCCTGCTCTCTGTGCGCGCCGCGCTGCTGCGGCTAACGTCACCACCGCCCGGTCGTACTCGCCTCCCATCTTGCGAGCGAGGCCGAGGTTGTTGAGGGTACTGACGAGATCTCGCTCGTCACCGAGACGGCGTTTGAGCGCCAGCGCTTCTGCAAAGCGCGCCTTAGCGCGCGCCGCGTTGCCAGACGCCAGCTCTGTCAGGCCCAGGTTGTTGAGTGTCGCTGCGACCCCTGCCACATCGCCCTCAGCGCGTCGCAAGCGCAGGGCCTCTTCCATCGCCGTACGGGCTGTGGCTTCATCTCCCTGGTCATAGGCCAGCAAGCCCAGTGCGTGCAGCGCCGCTGCCCGTAGATGATCTGGGATCAAGCGATCGTGTTTCTGCGCCATCGCGTCTGCTTGTGCGGCCAGTGCGAGGCCACCTTCGAGCCAGGCGCGACCAACCTCCAGTGGACCTCTCGTCATCCAGAGCCGGGACGTAGCCACCGCCAAGCGCAGCAGGCTGACAATGGCGTCTCGGTCACCAGCCTGGGCTCGTCGATTTAACCACGTGAATGCGGCGAGAAAGTTTGCTCGCTCGCGATCCAGCCGTGTGAGCCACACGATCTGATCCGGCCCGCGCCGTAACGCTGGCGCGCCTTCCTCAGCCAGCCTGAGGTACCAGGCAACATGGGCGTCGCGCGCCGCGTGTTCCTCCACCAAGCCAGCAGCTACCAGGCGCTCCTCTGCATACTCGCGTACGGTCTCCAGCATGGTGAAGCGCGTGGAGTGCTCGCCTGCGGGCGCTGTGCTCACTGACCGGATCAGATGGGAGTCAACGAGGGAAGAGAGCGCGTCGAAGACATCGTTCGCAGCGCCTGTTGCAAGCGTCCCGCCAGCGCATACTGCCTCTGCGGCATCGAGCGTGCAGCCGCCAACAAAGACAGCAAGTCGGCGAAATGCCGCTTGCGCAGCGGCTGGCAGCAGGTTATAGCTCCAGGCAAAGGTGTCGCGCAATGTGCGCTGACGCGCTGGCAGATCACGTGGTCCGTCGGTGAGCAGTGGCATGCGCGCCTCATCGAGGCGCGCTAAGAGTGCATGTGGAGAGAGCACACTGCTGCGCGCCGCCGCGAGCTCAATGGCGAGCGGCAGACCATCAAGGCGTTGACAGATCGAGGCGACGATCCCAGCATTGGAGGCGTCGAGTGAGAACGTATGACGTACGGCGCGAGCGCGCTGGACAAAGAGGTTCACCGAGGCGACGCCAGCCAGCGCGGTGACAGAGTCCACGTCAGCGACGGAGGGCAAGGCAAGCGGAGCGACAGGATACTCCTGCTCACCGCGCACATGCAATGGCGAGCGGCTCGTCGTCAGGAATTTGAGGGTCGGGCAGGCGGTGAGGAGATCGGAGACCAGCGTCCCCGCAGGGAGCAGGTGTTCGAAGTTGTCGAGCAGCAGGAGCACAACTTTGTTACGCAGACGTTGCGCAAGCAAGTCGGTGAAGGACGCCTGATCGGCGCTGCGCAGGCCGAGCGCACCCGCCAACACCGCTGGAACCAGGGCGGGATCACGCATTGCCGCCAGTTCAATGACATAGACGCCATCGGGGAAGGTAGGCCTTACAGTGCGCACGAGCTCAATGCTCAGGCGCGTTTTGCCGACACCACCAACGCCAGTCAGCGTAAGCAGACGAATGACGGGGTCAAATAGCAGGTGAGATGCGGCAGCGAGGTCGTTCTCGCGTCCGATGAGCGGGGTGGGCAGCGAGGGAATGCGGCCATGCGGCGCGGTCGGCTCCAATGAGGGGGCTGGAGCGTTGGGAGAAGGTCTCGCTTCTAGATGCGTGGCTCGCATGGCACGCGCGGACTCGAGGAAGGCATCACGCTCCTGCGGTGTAAGCGCGAGGGCGGTGGTGAGGAGGGCTATGGTCTCCCGCCGCGGCGCATGGCCCAAATCGCGCTCCATTTTGCCAATGGTTTCTACACTCAACGTTGCGCGCTCGGCCAGCTCTTCCTGTGTCAGGCCAGCCGCGCGCCGAAAGCGCCTGAGGAGGGATCCGAAACTATCCACTGGCGCACCTGCTCTCACAGGCTCCTGACAATCCCCACCATCTGCGGAGTCCCCAAGTCACATAGAGGTTTCTTCTTAGGGACAGGCAATGACGCCAAGGCCAACCCAAGTTCCGCGGCACTCCTCTCACCCTTTCTACTGCGCCTCCACTATAGTTTTCCTTGGCACAGTGACGCCGTGACCTTGATTCCTGCAAGCCATACTTGAAACGGACGAGCCACACAACTGAATTTTACGCTTCATTTTACCTGTTTTCCGTGGAGATAGCGCAACATCTCAGGCATAGTTACTCTCGCGGCGCTAGCCTTGCTCGTTTAGGTGGCTTGGCCGCTGCGTGGCGTTGAGCAGACAAAGAGACTCCTCGTCAAGGGTCGTGGTAAAAGAGCAGAAAGGGAGCGTGGACATGCTGGCAAGATTGCAACGAGGGCTGGGCGGCAGGGGGCGGCGCACAATGCTTGTTGTGCTCGCTGGTTTAGCCTTATTCTCTGGTGTTTCGGCGGTGGCGCTGCTCCGGACACAGCACGCTTCGGCGGCGTCAACGCCTTACAATGCAACGCTCCTGATGATACACGGCTTTGATGATACTTGCGCAGGCGCCTTCTTAAGCACTCAGACTCAAGGTGGTATTAGCCCAGGCGCTGCGCCAATGAAGACGCTGGATTTCTTTACTAATCACGGATGGGGTCCCACCCGAGTCAAACTGGTCGGGTACTACACCGATCAGGACCATCCAGCAGAGTCAAGCTGCGACGTGAACATCGCTGACTCCAATTCCGAGGGTGTTTACAATAATACCATCGATCGCAGCCAAGGCTCATGTGACCAGTTCTTCCAGGTTTCTAACGCTCCAGACCCCTATGTGAGACAAAACAAGAGGGGGACAACGAGCGACCCGATCCGCCACTTGGGCTGCCTCTTCGCCTGGTACATCTACACGATGTATACAGCTCCTAGCCAAGGCCCCAGTGCGCCTGTCGTCATTTTGGCGCACAGTATGGGCGGCCTTATCGTGCGTGACGCTATTGGTGAGGCAGGACATACGCCAGGCTTTCCACCTGGCTTGCTGGATGTGCGGCAAGTCGTAACCGTGGGGACGCCACATGGAGGACAAAGAGGCGGGTATTTGTTGCTAGCGCAAAGGCGATTCGCCCCTAATCCTGTACCACGGGAGGTGTGGGATTTGGATCCGACGATCAAAGGCAGTGGGTTCATGTCCATGCTCTTCGGTGAGCAGTTCCAAGCACCTCGTGGATTGAACAACGCGCAGTGGGCGCTAATTGCCAGTTCGGTACCGGGGCGGTCTTCAACAATAGGAGATTTTGCGACTTGCTTCTCGAATTTGAGTGGGCCAAGCGCGCTCGATTGCGCATTGGAGGATGTGCATTTTAACGATCCCTACCCGGACGGTGATGGTGTTGTGCAGGCCGATAGCGCCCTCTCGATGAAGGCGGACGTGAAGATCCTTTATGGGAGTGTCACCGAATGCCATCTCGGCCAGACGTGCGTCATCTACAGCGTTGACTCGACCGTGGAGTATTCGCATGAGGCGGACACATATGCGGAATTGGATCCTGCGGACTTTATGCTTCCAGGCCCTCCGCAAAAGGTTTACCTCGTGCCAGAGTTCCTACTCAACGATGCGACTCCAGTTTCACAGCAGGTACAGGTTTCAGCATGCTGGTCAGCATGTAATACTGGCGCTGACGGGACGAATGGAATCCAAGGCTTGCTGGTAACGCCACCCTCAGTTCCCCACAGCCTGTTCATGATTTTTTCATACCTCACTCCCCCTCCTCCGCCCCCGACATGCACCTCAACGACGGAGACCGACGACAACGAGCGGGCCAGCTACGTAGACAATCGAGGCAACGACTGGCATGTCTATGTGGATCTCAAGCGCGACACATCGACGGGCGCAGCCTGCCAAATGCAGGTCGTCGTGCGCATTTTCCCCCCAGCGCCTG
>DATAOM010000500.1:0-3019 GCA_036265775.1 Ktedonobacterales bacterium
CGCCGCCGTGAGAATTGCGGTGATGAGCGAGGTCAGAGCGATGTGCCAGGCAGGAAACATCGTTTAGCCCTCCACTTCCAGTTGGGCATAGAGCGCGTCATAGAGCGTCAGTCCATACTGCAGCGCTGCCTGATCGTCGGGGCTGATGCGGCGCAGTCCACGGCAGATCAGGTCCAGCCCTGGCGCCGCTGGTTCCAACTCGACCTCTTGTACGGTGTCGGCCTCGTCCACGATGCGCGCAATGCGCGCCAGAACAGGATCGGCCAGGTCATAGGTGGAGAGAAATGCCGCGAAGGAGCAGCGGCCCTGATGGTGCGAGAGAGACGCGCCAGGAATATCGAATGGCGTGGCGTCAGGTGGGAGTGCGGCGCTACCTTCGGGGATGAAGAGAAACTGCGCCTCGGAATCGATACGCCTGCAGATCAGCCAGGCGCAGGCCATTCGATCAATACCAACGCCCATCCAGGTGACCCATTTCATGCTCCTTCTCCGTTCGTGTCGCTGCTTCCATTGTTGTCTGTGTCAGGATGAGGATTCAGCGCTTCGAACCGCGCCCGCACGGTATCCTCTGTAGGAGCATGAAAGTAGTCACGCGCGCGTACCTGCTGATAGCGCCGCGCCAACGATGCGCGCTCGGCGTGCGCATCGTTGGCCCCACTTTTCGACGTATCCAGCGCGCCCAGGATCGCCTGATACTCGACCTCCGCTTGCGCGCGAAACTGCTCTACCAACGTGTCATCCTGTCCCGGCATCCCTTGCTCGGCGACCCACACCAGCGCCTCGCCCGACGATTCGCGGATCTCGGCGGCCAGCCAGCGGAAGTGTTCGAGGAGCGCTGGTTGCGCGGGCAGTACCCAAACGGCGTCGTGGAGCAGCGCCGCGCCCAGCTTCTTCAACTTGCGCCAGACCGCCACACGCGGCGCCGACGGCTCGCGTGGCAGCGTGAAGACGAGCAGCGCCCAGGAGACCTGCGCTGGAGGCATGATGCGCACGTCCTCCACTTATCGCTACATTATCTGTAACCGCGGTTACATTGTACGACACAATAGACGGGCGCGCAAGGAGGAGCGACACGAGGCGTTGCAGTTACAGGAGTTCTAACTCTGTTCAGCGCTCCTGGCGCGATGGACGATGAGCACGGATGCGGCGATGAGGAGCGTTCCGAGGAGCGATTGCCAGCTCAGGCGCTCGTCGAGCAATGCCGTTCCGAGCGCCACAGCGACGACTGGCTCGAAATAGACGAACAGCGCCGCGCGGTCGGCTGGCGTTTTCGTGAGGGCAAAGTTATAGGCAAAGTAGGCTGCGACCGAGCAAACCAGAGCGAGAAAGAGCAGCGCGATGATCTGCATCCCAGTGAGCCGCCCGAAATCCGACCAGCGATTAGCGGAGGGATCGGCGAGGGAGAGCAGGATAAGGCCAAGGGCGCCGCTGAGCATCGTGGCGCCCGTCAGCGTGATAGGAGAGATGGCGCGCATCCAGCGCTTGCTGAGGATGGAATAGAGCGCGAAGACGATGGCGTTGGCGACCAGACACAGCGCGCCAAACGCGAAGTTGGCGTCGCGCTCAGCGCCCAGACCAGCGAGCCCCTGTTGCAGCGCGACGATGGAGACACCGAGGAAGCCCAGCAACAGCGCAACCACCTGCGTGCGGTTGAGCTGACCTGTCCCCGTCAGGCGCGAGAGGAGCGCCGTGGCCAGCGGGATCAGCCCGACGACGAGGATCGAGGCGATGCCGGCGCTGGTCTGCTGCACACCGGTGTACTGGAGCCAGAAATAGACCGTATAGGCGAGCAGGCCCAGGCCCGCCAGGCGCAGGAAGTCGCCGCGTGATACCTGCCGCCGGACTATTGTCCTGCCCAGTGGAACGATGAAGAAGACGGACGCGAGACTGAAGCGGCCGGCGGCCAGCAGGGTGGGGCTGAGCGCGACGTCGCCAGGCGAAGATGGACGCAGGAGGAGACGCGCGGCGACGAACGATCCGCCCCAGGCGATGACCGCGAAGCTCAGGCAGGCGTAGGCGAGCAAGGTAGGACGCGCGACTGCGCCAGTCGCGTGAGGGGACGTGAGTCCTGTGTCGCTCAATGGCGTGTCCCTTCCCTCGCTGGCGCTCTATCGCTCTGTTGCGAACATGCGTCCATTGTAGCGAATGTTGTAAGCGAACCGTGGTCTACAGGGGCGCTCGCTCTGGGTGTTGGCGGAAGTACAACCCGCTTTCGGCGATGGCGTACACTTGTACGGGCGAGGCGCCCGATCGTGGCTCGCTTCGATTCCCTCCATGGGTCATGCCTCTACACAGGAAATTGCGGGAAGGATGCGATAGATGCGGCTGATTCTCTATCTCGGCAAGGGCGGCGTGGGCAAGACGACGTTGGCGGCGGCGACGGCGGCGCGCTCGGCGCAACTAGGCAAGCGCACGCTCGTCGTCAGCACGGACCTCGCGCATAGCCTGGCCGACGCGCTGGATACTACGCTGACCGCCGAGCCGCGTCAGATTGCGCCAAACCTGTGGGCGCAGGAGATCAACGCGCTGGACGAGGTGCGCAACAACTGGGGCAAGGTGCAGGAGTACCTGGCGACCTCGCTCAAGAATCAGGGAATGAGCGACGTGGCCGCCGAGGAGATGGCGCTGATTCCCGGCATGGACGAGATCGTGGCGCTGCTGCACATCCACCGCCAGGCGCAGGAGGGGACGTTCGACGTGATCGTAGTGGACGCCGCGCCAACCGGCGAGACGGTGCGCCTCCTGAGCATGCCGGAGACGTTCCTGGTCTACGCCAACCGCCTCAAGGGCTGGCGCAGCGTCGCGTTGACCGCCGCCAAGCCGCTGCTGCGGCAGTTCCTGCCCGGCGTGAACGTGCTGGAGTCGCTGGAAAAGCTCAACGACCAGGTTGCTGTGCTACGCGCAACCCTCACCGACCCCGACATCAGCTCGTACCGCCTGGTCGTCAACCCAGAGAAGATGGTCATCAAGGAGGCCCTGCGCGCCGAGACGTACCTCGCGCTCTACGATTATCCGATTG
>DATAOM010000501.1:0-3911 GCA_036265775.1 Ktedonobacterales bacterium
GGCATTCGCGAGTTCGTCAACGTCCAGACGGTCTGGATCGGCCCGGTGGCATCCGCGCCAGGGCAGACGGCGACGCAGCAACCCGTCACGGCGAGCGCGGAATAGGCCGCACGCGGTTATTCTTCTGCGTCCACCTCGCGATGCAGCGCGGCGATGCGCTGGCGCACCTCGTCCAGCGTCGTCACGCCCAGTTCAACCATATCCTCCTCCAGGCTTTCCAGCCGCTCTAACTGCAAAAGCGAGTCGTATTCGGCTGGATCGAAGGCGGAGTCCTCCTGCTCTTCCAATTCGTCATCGTCGGCGGGGTGATGGGAGGCAGGCTCGCTGTCGTTGCGGTTCGAGTTCTTCGAGTTCATACTCGCCCTTTCTCGCGTGGCCACGATCTCTCATGTCAGGATGGCAGGAGAAAGCTGGCCGACGGGTCCAGATAGCTCCAGAGTGGCGCCTCATCTGCCCCGCTGTCAATGAGGCGCGCGTTTCCGGGTCCAGATGCGCCGACGCTGGCGACATACAGTCCCGCCGTGAGGCGCGTTCCATTCCAGCTATCCCCCGCCGCAGCCACGAACGCGACGCTCCCGCCATCGGGACTCCACGTACTGCCTGGCGCTGGTCGCCAGTGTGGCGTTCCCTGCCGCGTCTGATAGGGTTGAGCGTAGGTGAGCGTGCGTGACGTCGTCTTCTTTTCCAGATCAACTAGTGTCGCACCCGCCGCGTCGAAGACGAGCAGGCGCTGACTGTCGGGCGACCAGTACGGAATTGCGGTCTGATCGGAGTTCGCCCACTCATAGCGCACGCTTCCTGGCGAACGGACATCCCAAACGGAGAAGCGCTCCGTCGTGCGCACGAGCAGCCACGCGCCATCAGGCGAGAAGCATGCGTCGAGCAGGCCTGTCACCGTTCCCAGCGAACGCGTCGCGCCGTTTTCTGAGCGCAATATCAACTGGACCGCGTTGTTCTCCGTCGCCGTCGTATAGAGAAGATCATCCGTGTGCGGTCGCCAGAGGACACGTCCCACGCGCGATGTATCGGGCAGGTGGCGCAACGCGCCGCTAGCCACTGACTTGCCGCTCGTTCCTGGCGCGCCAAGGAGCAAATCCCCCTGCGCGTTGATCCTTGCCACCTGCGCGCCGTCTGCCGAGAGCGCGGGCGCCGTGGCCGCGTCGGAGACGGACTTGCTGGCGATGCCGACGGGCTGATCGGCCTGCGAGACGACGTACTCCGTCGCGCTGTCCAGCCCATCCGTCGTGGGAAAACGCTCGGCGTAGAGGAGCCGGTTCCCATCGGCATTCCACCAGGCGTCGCTGCGCACGAGCGAGGCGGCGTCGGGAGTGATTGGGAGCGTCGAGCCGCCGTTGACGCTGACGACGGATAGGTTGCCGCTCAAATCCGGCGTGTTTTCAAGAGGCGACTGGCCGCGATTGGAGGGGAAAGGCGACGCCGTACGATAGACGAGCTGCTGGCGACTGGGCGACCAGCTATAGCTCACAATGTCGCCGCCCGCGATCTGATGGAGATTCGAGCTATCCGCCTGAATGGTGTAGAGATGACCGTCGCGCAGGAACGCCAGCGCATCGCCACCGGGATGATATGCGCAGCCCACCAGCAGCGCCAGCAGGAGCGCCATGAGCAGAGGGATGCTGGCTCGGCGCGAATGTGCGGGCATGTGGCTGGGTCTCTTCCGGACATGATCTGGACAGTGCACGGGCGTGGCTATTGTATGGGCGCGAGTCATGCGCTGACAAGCAACCATGACATCTGCTCAAACGCTCAAAGTGCGATGACTGATGGTATACGCAGGAGCTTCGCTGGATCGAACGCCGCCAGGACCTGTGCTGGAGTTGCAGGTGATCCCTCTGGCCAGAGTCCGCAACTCGCCGCGAGCGCGCCGACGACCTCCTCAGCCGTCCTGCCAGCGCTGCGCAGAGCGTCCAATCCCGCCGCAGCGTCGCGTTTCGCCAGCCGGGCGCCGGTCGCGTCCAACGCGAGAGGGACATGGGCATATTCGCTGGGACGTGGATATCCCAGCGCGTCATAGAGCGCCAGTTGCCGCGTCGTCGAGCTCAGCAGGTCCTCGCCGCGAACGATCTGATCCACGCCCATCAGCGCGTCGTCCACCACGACAGCCAACTGATACGCGAAGACGCCATCACTGCGCCGCACGATAAAGTCGCCGACCGTGGCCGCGACGTTCTCGGTTAGCTCGCCATGCAGCGCATCGGTGAAGGTGATCTTGCTATCTGGCGCGCGAAACCGCCAGGAAGGTCGTCGGCCCGCTGCCTCGCGCTCAGCCCGTTGCGCTAGTGTTAGGTCGCGGCAGGTTCCAAGATAGCGCGGCGCATACTCGCCCTGCCCTTCCTGCTGCGGGGCGCTGGCGATGCGCGCCAGCTCTGAGCGTGCGCAATAACAGGGGTAGACGAGACCAGCAGCGCGCAATCGTGCGAAGGCAGCGGTGTAGAGCGCCTCACGCTGGCTCTGAAAGTACGGGCCGAGCGGGCCGCCCATATCTGGCCCTTCGTCCCAGTCCAGCCCCAGCCAGCGCAGGTCGGCGAGCATACGTGAGGTGGCGCCTGGACGCGCCCGTGGCCGGTCGAGGTCTTCTATGCGCAGGGTAAAGATTCTGCTAGAGGAGCGGGCGAAGAGCCAGGCCAGCAGCGCCGTGCGCAGATTGCCCAGATGTAGGACGCCAGTTGGGGACGGCGCATAGCGTCCGCGGCGCATGATCGCTACGCCTCGCGCTCGAACTGGTCCGTCTCGCCGGGATGAATGTCGGCAGGCACAGGAAATGGTGGCTGGCACTGATCCGACCAGGGACACGTCTCGCCCATCGGCTCGCGGGTGTAGCCGAGGAGCATATCTACCAGACACAGCGGCAATCCCGCCACGCTTGGATAGCACCCGTAGATGCGCTCCACTGGCCGGAACGTCGTGGAGAGAATTGTGTAGCCGCCCGCCTTATCCAGCGAATCACCGGTGAGGACGTAGGCCTCGATCTCGTCGTTGGTATAGTCGCGCATCAGCACGCGCGTGATGGCGGTGGCCGAGGCGATGCGCCCCGGCTCTGGCCCGGCGAGCGCGACGCCGGTGGCGACGATATGCTCGCGCCCACGCAACATGCGCAGCATCGTGCGCCCTTCCTCGAAGTCAGCCGGCTTTGCCAAGTGTACCTCGCCCAGCAGGACCGTCGTATCCGCCGCGAGCGCACGTCCAGGCTTACCCGCCGCCTGCAGCGCCGCATATGTCGCCAGCGCCTTCTCGCGCGCGAGGTATTCGCCCAGCCGGTTGAGTGGCCCCTGGTACGCCTCGCTCAGCGCCTCCTCGTCCACCGAGACGGCGAACAGTTCGAAGGCCAGCCCCGCCTCGGCGAGCAACTGGCGGCGGCGCGGCGAGGTCGAGGCGAGATAGAGCGTGTCGGCATCAGTTACAGAATCGGTCATGCAATAGTCTCCACGGCTTCCAGAACGGCGATATTCTCGATGTGCGCGGTCTGCGGAAACATGTCGAGCGGCTGGAGTGAGATGAGGCGGTATGCGCCCGACTCCAGGCAGAGGATCGCCAGATCGCGCGCCAGGCTCTCCGGCCCACAGGAGATATAGACGACGCGGGGAACGCGCCGGGCAATCAGGGCGTCGAGAACTGGACGCTGGCAGCCAGCGCGCGGCGGGTCGATCACCAGACCATCCAGCCGCTCGGTCAACTCCGGCAGAAGCGTCTCGACCTTGCCCTTCATGATCGCGACGTTCGGCGCGTCAGCCAGGTTCGCACGCGCGTCGCGTATGGCGCTCTCCGACTCCTCGATGGCGAGGACACGTCCGGCGCGCTCGGCCATCAGCCGGGCAAAGGTTCCCACCCCACAGTAGGCGTCCACGAGCGTCACATCAACGCCAGCTGGTAGCGCCTCCAGCGCCAGCCGC
>DATAOM010000502.1:0-4292 GCA_036265775.1 Ktedonobacterales bacterium
CGTTGCGAGCAGGTCATCGGTGAGCGTCCGCCAGCCTCGCGCCGCAAGCGCATAGGTGAGCGTCGTCTTCCCCGCGCCGGAGACGCCTGGCAGCAGCAGCGCCTGATCGTTGCGCGCAACCGCGCCGGCATGAATCATCAGCGATGCGGGAGATTCGGCGGCGCTGGCCGCATAGAGCCGCCACTCAAGGTCTTGAACCAGCGCGTCCTCATGATGCCAGGTAAATGGCTGCTCGCCGGGCTGTCCGCGCTGACGGATACGCCAAAAATTGCCGCGTGGTGAGCGGATGACGGTGATTGAGACGGACGGCGGTTGCGGCGGGGCCGCGCGCCATGCCGTCGCGCCCATCAGGTCAGATAGTCGCGCCAGCCAGCGGACGTCGTCACGACTGTAGCGGACTTGCGCCACGACATCGAGCGCATGGAAATACTGCGAAAGAAAGGAAGGCATAAGAAATGCGCCGCTCATGCGCCTAGTATACAGAACGCACGTGGCGGCGCAACAAGCGTCCGTTGCCCTCCTAACGCCTCATTCGCTGAACGAGCGCAACGAACGACGATTACTTTACTTAGGGAACGCGGTGACGGAAACCTGCCCGGTATAGGTGATGCTGCCATTGGTGAGCGTGCCCACGAAGGTGTATATTGTGCCGCTGGCAGGAGGGATCGGTCCGGTGAAGTCAATGTGGACGCGCACGCGGAAATCGCCCAGGCTGCCCGTGGTAAAGGGGAACACATCGCCGATGCTATGTCCTACCTGGTCTGCGGGGGGATGGGCGTCAGGATCGCCGGATGGGCAGCGATCGGTCGCCGTGCCATCTGCCAGCGGGAAGACGTAGACGTTATTGCCAGGGTCGTTGTACTCAAATGGAGTGCCGGCGCCTGGATCGGGCGTGAGCGTATAGGTCCACGTTCCAGCCGGCAGATGCTGTACAGTGAACCAGACGAAGAAGGTGCCGGGGTTAGTCTTTCCGCTATCGTTCACGGTGAATTCGGTGATCTCATCGAACCCCGAGCTCTCGAAGCACATCGTTGCAGGGAGCTGCCCGCTCACGGTCGCAGGCTGGCCGCGCAATTGGCGGAGGATCTGCGGCGAGGCGCTGGCTGCTGCGGCCCCGGCGGCCCCAACGGCGGCGACGGCCGCGCCTGAGATGACGGCAGCCTTCAGGAAGAGCCGACGCGTTTGCTGATCCTCCAGAAAGCCACTGGAGCGCTGCGGGGTTGGCTCGTCTGAGCCTGATTGATCCTGAGGCATGACTAGCTCCTTCGATACTCTGCCGATACTCTGCCGATACTCTGCGCCAGACATGTGAAATAAAGAGAACAGATGTGGCGCGGGCGATGCGCAGAACATTCCTGCCCATATCGCTCTCGCGTCTGGTGAGAACGGCTGCAGGACCGTGTGGCGATTGGCGCATGCGCTTGCTCACGCATATGCCCGACCAACGGTACGCTGGCTGCACTCTCTTGGTACAACGCGCCAATGCTAGAAGCGTAACATGCGTCCTGAGATGCTACACTCGCGCTGTGTTTTTCGCGATCGCCTATAGATCGTTGCATGATGCGCTGGTCTGGATGTCGCTGGCGCAGTTTGTCGGTGGGGATCGCTAGGCCTTTTTCGCGGTGACGGTGATCTGTGCGGTATAGCTCACCAGGGTATCCGTGTTGGTGAGCGTGCCCACGAAGATATACGGCGTATCCGACTGGATCGGCCCGTTGTTGTACTGCACCTCTACACGTATCTGGAAAACGGCTGGGGTAACGTCATCGTAAGGAAATACATCGCTGATGTTGTGCCCCGCCTGATGCCGCGTCCCTCCCCCTAGCGGATCCTCGGGCGGGCAAACTATCACTGGTATCGGCTGAAAGACAAAGACGTTCAGGCTATCCGGGCTGGCTGGCGGTGAAGATTGGTTGAGCTTGAATGGCGTGGTGTTATCGCCTGAGGTTGGCGTCAGCGTGTAGGCAAATGTAACTGGTATGTTATTCGGCAGGCCGTGAAGGATGAACCAGACGAAGAGTGTTCCGGGATTGGGTGTGCCGTCGCTGTTCACCGTGAACTCAGTAATGGGGTTGTATTTCGAATCCTCAACACACATCGCTGCTACAGCCTGCCCACTCGCCGTCGCCGATTGGCCGCGGAGCTGGCGGAGCATGCGAGGAGACGCTGACGCTGCGGCGGCGCTCATGGTCCCAAAAGCGGCGACCGTCGCGCCGGAGGCGACGGCGGCTTTCAGGAAGCGCCTGCGTGTCTGCTGATCCTGCAGAAAAGTGCTTGGCTGTGGCGAAATCGGCTCATCCGCGCCGGATTGATCCTGAGCCATCGTCATCTCCTTCAGGAATCTGTCCCAGGCGCTCGCGCCCTCATCTCGCCAGCGGTATGAAGGCTGCGCCTCCTTGCATACAAAGGATACGACGCCTCAACAGCACATGCGTAACGCGTGTCATGAGAAATCATAGAGCCTCCGAACCGTCATAACATTCTCGTCTCCCTCTGATCCCTCATCCTCTGCGCTGCTATACTAGGTTGCGCGATTCCGCGCGCTGGAAACTACGACGCTGGGCGCCACATCGCTGTAGGCGGGTTGATCGTATGACGACTAGAGGTAAGCATGCCGCCCCTCCCTCGGCTGTCCAGCGCTGTATGCGACTGTGTGGTCGTGCGTTCCTTACCACGGCGCGCCTTGATGAGCTAGTCGAAGCGGCGAGCGCGCTTTCTCCTGATCAGTGGCATGAACTCTACGCTGACGCGGCCGCACAGGGCATGGCTCCTATGGTCTACTGGATGTCGGCCAACAGTGGCGCGCTCGCCTCTGCGCCCCAGGCAATCGCCGCGCTGTTTATGTCGAGCTATACCCGCTCGCTCGTCAACCTGCGACGCATCGAGTTGCAACTCGAGGAGATGCTGCGCGCCTTTGCCGAGCAGAAGCTGGACATGCTTATCTTGAAGGGGCCACCGCTCGTTCGTCGCCTGTACAGCGATCCCGCGCTACGCCCCATCGGCGATCTCGATCTTCTCGCGCGCCCTGGCGACCTCCAGCGCGTCTGCCGCACACTCATGTCGCTTGGCTATCGTGTTCTGCCTGGCTATGGCAGCCCACGCGCGTTTCATGCGCTGCAGGGATACACGCTCATCTACCGGCGTGGCGAAGAGCCACTGGTAGAGTTGCACTGGCGTCCGGTGTCACTGGCCAGCTACCAGCGCTCCTTTCTTCCAGACGCCCTCTGGCGGCGTTCACTGTTCACAAAGATCGGCGGCGGGCACGCTCATCTTCTTAATCCTGAGGATGAGCTGCGCTACCTGTGCGTCCACTACGCCGCCGAGCATCGTGGGAAACGCCTGATCTGGCTCATAGATATCGCGCGTCTGCTCCAGAGCTTGCCAGAGACCTGGGAGTGGGAGCGGTTCACGACGACCACCATCGCGCTGGGCGTCGCCACTCCTGTCCTTGGCGCTCTCGACGATTGCCAGACGATGCTCGGGCTGGATGTCTCTGATGCGTCGGTAGCCGCCTTGCGCGCCGCCACAACTTCCCCTGCTGAGAAACGCGCCTGGGCGCTCGCCCAAACCACTTTTTATCAGCCTCGCCGCCTTCTGGCTCATGCGCGGACGCTCGAGACCCCACAGCAGCGCATGATCCTGGCGCGTGGCGCGCTCGAATGGTATCTCACGGCGGGACGAACCTGGGCGCTACGCCGCCTGAAACTGGCGCGCAACCGTCTATTAGCGCGCTGGCGGTGATAGCGCGCGAGCGCGTCAGTTAGGATGGCCTCGAAGGCGAAGCCGATGTGTGGCCGTGCGTTGACGTAGGGAATGGCGGTGGTGACGTACCACCGGTGGTCAGGGTTGGAATCGTTCACGTGCGTGTTCCTTTGCGCTCAGGGCACGAAAAGGATGGGATGAAAGGGCGCGAGGCCAAGCAGGCCATAGAAAAGGGCCGCTCCCACGCGGGGCGGCCCATCCGGCGCGACTGCGGCTTTTAGCCAAGCGCAGGCGAAGAGAACCGACCGCGCGGGAGCCCGCGCATCGGCATGAGCATAACAATTGCGTTGTGGAAGATGATCGCGCGCATGGTCTCACTCACTTGCCAGCAGTCAACAACCTTCATTATAGCAGATTTTCGCATTACCTGCTGACGGTTGCTGTTCTTACTGACCTTGCGTAGAGGGCGAAAGCGACGCTCCGCTGGCGCCATGCGCACAGAGACGATCTAACTGGACTGGCGCGAAGTACGGCGGCGACGCGCCTGGCAGGCTCAGCGACAAGACCTCACACAGCAAGGCGTCGCGACC